>DAISHO010000008.1:0-17005 GCA_036822495.1 Thermodesulfovibrionales bacterium | reverse complement strand
TTCTGGAGGCCCTTCCGTGTAAACATACTTTGGTGGTGGAGGTGGTAGTGCCGGAGTGGCACAAGAACTTAATAGCAGGGCATGGCAATATAAAGCCAGTAAAGTTATGATAAGGGGAAAAGTTTTGGTAATGTCGCCCTTCTTTTTCATTTTAGAACTCCACAAAAAGGGTATCCTTATCAAGGAGTATCCCTGATACAGTCTTTTTTGTCTGTAAATTTATAGCCTTTGCGTGTTCACCAGGCCTCGTGCTCCTCAGGAGTTCTCCTGGCATTGATATCCTGAAACCCGGTGTCTCAACAACTATCATTACCCTGCTTCCTTTTTTTATAACCTGATCCTTTGGTGGAGAAGTAACAGTTCCTGGTGGCGAAGTAACAGTTGTGACCATCTGGTGAGTAATAACCGTTCCCTTTGCTATAGCCCTGGTAAGCACCAATCCAATAAGCTCCCCTTTATCTCTAAAGGCACCATGAGGTATCCTGCCTTTTTCCACAAAGCAGAACTCCAGATTATCCTCCTTCAAGAGACGGCCCTTTCCCAGAAAATCCTTCGCCACCAACACCCTTGAAAGAGGACTCACCTTTGCAGTTGTCTTAATGGTTCTACCATCTCTGAGTTTGAAAAGAATAAGGGTAATTCCATGGAGCCCTTCCTCGATCTCTATATCTGAGACCTCCTTTATGGATATATCAGGATATCTGAGTCCTTCTATCCTTATCTCATCAGAGTTGTAATGTCTGAGAAGATGGCCTCTTACTAAGTCTTCTATCTCCTGAGATGCCCTGACTGGTGCTACCACCAGAAGGCTCCACAAGAAAGAAAGTCCTATAATAAAAATCCTGACCATTTTTATCTCTTCAGGTTATTTATTGTCTGAAGCATCTCATCAGAGGCCTGTATTGCCTTTGAATTGATTTCATAGGCCCTCTGGCTGATAATCATATTCACCATCTCCTCAACGATATTCACATTGCTCAATTCAAGAAATCCCTGAGCAATAGTTCCCATACCCTCTGAGCCAGGGATGCCCGTTATTGCCTCTCCTGAGGAGTCTGTTGGTAAAAAGAGATTCTTTCCAATGGGCATGAGGCCTGCGGGGTTTGCGAACTTTGCTATCTCTATCTGGCCTATCTCAACAGGCGCGGAGCTTCCAGCCTGTAGCACTGTAACCTTTCCGTCTGAACCTATGGTAATGTTCAGGGTATCAGCAGGCACAGTAATGCCAGGCTCAAGGAGGTATCCATCAGAATTGACAATCCTCCCCTCACTGTCGAGTTTGAAGGCACCTGCCCTTGTATAGGCGATTGTCCCATCAGGAAGGGATATCTGAAAGAATCCATCTCCCTCTATAACCATATCAAGGCTGTTTCCTGTCTGGACAAAATCTCCCTGTGTGAAGATCTTCTGGACCGCGATGGGTCTCACACCAAGACCGATCATTATCCCGGATGGTATCTGTAGGCCCTCTGCCGAGGTAGCCCCTGGGGTTCTCAGGTTCTGATACATAAGGTCCTGGAAGTCTGCCCTGCTCTTCTTGAATCCTACGGTATTTGCATTAGCAAGATTATTTGCAATGACATCAAGATTTAGCCTCTGGGCCTCCATTCCTGATGCTGAGATAAACAATGACCTTAACATATCTTACCTCCTCTATATCCTTGCCATTTCATTATTGACCTTTCCTGCTGCTTCATCAAGGGTCTGTATTGCCTTCTGAAAGGTTTCAAACTCTCTGAGGTTTGAAATCAACCTCACCATCTCCCTCACTATCTCTACATTTGACTCCTCAATATATCCCTGAAGGACTTTTGAATTTGAGGTCTTTGTCGGTGCACTGGACTGGTAAAGACCTTCAGCCACCCTCTTTAATGAATCAGGAGCATCAAATTCCACTATCTTCATCCTATCTGCAAGGCTTCCATTTACATAAATACTCCCATCCTCTCTTATATCGATCTCTCCATCAGGCAATCTTATTGGTCCGTTACTTCCAAGGATCATCTTACCTGATGAATGAACAAGATACCCCTCTCTTGTCTTCATAAGGTCTCCCCTTCTTGTATAAAGACCATCCTCAAGGCTTATAAAACCCCTTCCCTCAATAGCGATGTCGAGTCTGTTGCCTGTCTTGAGGAGGGGTCCTGAGGTCATATCAAGCCTCATACCTGATACATAAGTCATGGTTCTGCCATCTATCTCCTGAGAGGTGTTGATAAGATAATCTCTGAAGGAAAGGCCTCCTCTTTTAAAACCTGGCGTGTCAGCATTGGCAATATTCTCAGAGACGAGCTCAAGGTCCAGCTGTTTCATCAGGGCTCCTGAAAGTGCTATATATATTCCTTTGTGCATGCAATAATGAAAGCAAATTTAATGCCAGTTAGTGGCAACTATTACTTCATCACAAAAACAGAGGTCAGAGCTCTCCTGCTGAGGACAAGGTCTTTTCATGGAGGTCTGATTCTTTGGTAAAGAATCCTTTATATTCAAGAAGTTAGAATGTTTTTGTTTTTATGTTTAAAGGCAAAAATAGTTTGACATGACGAAAATAGCAGTCAGGGATAAAATTTCACGACTGTTACTTTCGCACCAATATTAAAGATGACGGGATTTTGACAGGAAATCTTTTCCCTGAGGAAAATCTTTACACATCCTTAGGATAAGGTGAACCTCGCCGGAGGGGATACCAAGGGAGTTAGAAATATCATCTATTTTAAGACCCCGCCTGTAAAGATTTATTACCTCTTCATGTCTTATATCCTTTTTATGAATTTTCTCTGCCTTCTCAGCAAGGGCCTTGAGAAGGTCTATCTTCTCATCAATCCTTTTTTCTATGGCCTTAAGCTCATCTATCTTTTTCTCAATCCTTTTGAGGACAAGGGCACCAATCTCCTTTATCTCCTTTTCAATCAATGGCTCCTTTTTAAAAAATAGTTCCTTCAGCATAACTCCTCCAAAAATGTTACCTTTTCATATCTTTATATCAACCTTCCCCTTCTTTTGCTCCTGCCTGACCTGTTTTTTAGGTCTCTTCTTCACCTCTTTTTCCTGCTTCTGGGTTGCATTACCAAGAAGATTTATTGATTCAACCTTCATGGTTCACTCCAGAAAGGAGAGTTTTTCACTTACATAAAACCTCTTGAACTCCTCTTCCATCTCTTTATACTCTTCAGGTTTGATAAAGAGATTCCTCATCTTTTCATTTTCTCCGAGATCAATGTCCTGCATGGGGCCCCTGTAGCCAACACCGAGCCTCACACAGATGGTATCAGCAAAACTTATGACCCTGCACAGGTCATCCCTGTAAGGGTCTTCACCTGAGTTTAGCTCACAGTTGTGGTGATCCCTGATCACATCGCATAAAAGCAAAGGGAATCCCCATTTCTCAGCAAGAATACAGCCTGCCTCTGCATGGCCAAAACCAAAATATTCCCTCTCAATGGAGCTGAAGGTAACCCTGTCTGAATAAACCCTTTCCATCAAGAGGGAGAATCTCTCTGGCTGACTGTTATCCATGAGAACCTTACCCACATCATGAAGAAGTCCTGCAATCGCCGCCTCTTCAGTCTTTACCCGTCCTGTCCTTCTGGCGATAACAGAGGCTGCTATGGATACGCCAAGGCTGTGTTCCCAGAGCTTCTGTTCTATTATCCCGAATCTCTTATAAACCTCTCTTGTGGCTGCTGCAAGGACTATGCTTTTTAATGTATTAAAGCCTATAATGGCCACTGCCTCTGATACAGTCTCCACATTATGCCTGAGTCCATAGAAGGCTGAGTTTGCAATCTTCAGGACCCTTGATGTAAGGGCCTGATCAGCCATTATAGCCTTCTGTATATCATCGAGCCTTGTATTAGGGTTGTCAATAAGTTTTATAATCTTCGATGCAACATGAGGAACAGAAGGAATATCGCAGGTGGAAAGTATCAATCTCTTAAGGTCTTCTCCTATCATAGGTTCACCTCTGTTTCTTTTAATTCCTCAAGCAATCTATTTATATCTTCAAATTTAAATGGTTTGAAAAATGTCTTTATACCTTTCGCCTTTATTATCTCCTTAGTCTTTCTATCAAAGACAGTTCCAGTTAAAAGCACAAACCTTCTGGCAAGCTGGGGGTTTATCTTTAATATCTCATAATACACCTCTATACCATCTATACCAGGCATCTTTAGATCACATAACACTGCCCAGAAGTTATGGCTTTTAATAAGTTCAAGCCCTTTTATTCCATCTGAAACAGTAATGACAGAGAAACCGAGTTCGGAGAAAAGGAGCTTCAGTATCTCAGATATGTAATCTTCATCATCTATTACGAGTATCTCTTTCAAATAAACCCTCCCTATCTCCATTGTATCACAAAATCCCAGCCCCAAGGCATGCCTTGAGCCTAACTATTGCCTGAGCATGAAGTTGCGAAACCCTTCCTTCTGTAATACCCAGGACCTTTGCAATCTCCTTCATTGTTAGTTCATCCCAGTAATAAAGGGATATAACAAGCCTCTCCTTTTCTGGCAACTTCTCTATAACAGAGGCAATCCTTTCACTGAGTTTCTTCTCCTCATAAATGGTATCAGGTGTCTTTATGCTGGCATCGGGTATGGATTCCTGAATGGAGAGGTCGTCGTCATATCTACTGTCTGAGAAATCCTCAAACCTCAGGAGTATGGACGATGCAATGTCGCTTAATATCTGATAATACTCCTCAATAGGAATATGGAGGTCCTCTGCTATCTCCTCGGCTTCAGGCAATCTTCCAAGTTTTACCTCAAGCCTTCTCTCAGTCTCCCTTATGTTTGTGAGCTTATCCCTCAATCCTCTCGTAAATGTACTGTTTGCCCTCAGCTCATCAATCATTGCACCCTTTATCCTCATCCTGACAAAGGCCTCTATCTCTCCAAGCTCTTCTCTATATCTATCAAGAGCCTCGAGGAGGCCAGCTATACCAGCACTGATGAGGTCATCAACAGTAAGCTGGGGTGGCAGGTTCCAGCTCAATCTCTGAGCTGTATATTTAATATACGGAAGGAGGGATTTTATTATCTCCTCCTTCGTTGACTCATCGAGTCTCCTATCTATGGATACTTCCAATCTCTTCATTCCCCGGAGTCCTTAAAATATTTCTTAAAAAGAACTGGAGTCCTCCTTTGATTCTTCCATCTTCCTCAAGGAGTCTCTCAGCCATCTCAATAATGCTCCTTGATGCAGGAGAATTTGGATAAAGGTCAACAAAGGAACGCTGAGCCATTACAGCCTTCCTTACAGCCTCATCATAGGGGATTGAGCCAAGATAACTTAGTGAGATATGAAGGAATCTCTCAGACGCAAGAGATAATCTCTTAAAGATCTCAAAACCTTCTTCTGGATCCCTTACAGAATTGACGACTATCTTGAAATCCTTTTCCTGATACCTTGTAAAGAGGACCTTTATAAGGGCATAGGCATCAGTAATGGCTGTTGGCTCAGGCGATGTAATCACCACTATCTCTTCAGAGGAGGTGCAGAAAAAGGCTACATTCTCTGAAATACCTGCTGCAGTATCTATGATAAGTACATCCATCTCTCCATCGTAAGTCTCAAAGCTTTCCATTATCTTTAATCTCTGAAATTCATCAAGAGAAGTCAGTTCCTGAATGCCAGAGCTTGCTGGAAGTATCTTTATGCCAAGTGGTCCTTCAATTATTATCTCTTCAAGCCCCTTTTCACCACTGAGGAGGTGCTGGATGTTATATCTCGGTGCAAGGTGTAAAAGGACATCAATATTACTGAGACCGAGGTCAGCATCAAAGACAAGAACCTTTCTACCAAGCCTCCTCATGGCAATAGCGAGACCTGCCACAAGATTGGTCTTACCCACACCACCTTTTCCACTCGTTATTGCTATTGTCTTTATGTATCTATCTGGCATTAATGGCCTCCCGACTGATATTTATGCCATCAGCATGATAGTAGCCCTTTCTCAGTATTAGAGAGGCGAGTTCAATCTCGGACGGAAACTTTATATCATCAGGGACAATCTGTCCTGTTGTTATGCAGAAGACGGGTTTTTGGTAGATAAGGTAGAGATTGTATAGATGACCAAATCTGACAGTTTCGTCTACTTTTGTAAATATAAGGGATGTTACAGGCAATATCCTGTAATAATTCCAGGCCTCTATCATGGAATCCTCTTCTGAATTGGCACTTATCAATAAAGAGGTCTCTATGCTGAAAGGTCCTGTCTCCTGGAGTCCTCTCAGAATTTCTGAAAGACCCTTCAGGTAATCTATGTCTGATGGTCTTCTTCCTGTTGTATCTATTAACACCGTATCCCTTGAAGGGCTAAAATCCCTGAGGGCATCCTGAAGTTCCTTTCCATCAGATACCACATGGAGGGGAAGACCCATTATCTTTGCGTATATCCTTATCTGTTCTATAGCACCAATCCTGTAGGTATCGAGATTTATAAGGCCAACCCTTCTACCCTGCTTCAGGGTATGCCAGGCAAGTTTGGCAATTGTGGTTGTCTTACCCGTACCTGTTGGTCCAATAAGCATAATGGCCCTTCTGTGAAAAAAGGGTTTTTTTATCTTGAGGTCAAGGCTGATCTGCCTTTTAAGGTCTTCTACTTTTGTCGCTTTTTCAAGGAGCCTGAGGATAAACTCCTCTTTTATGCCCCTTTGCCTTAGATAATTGTAGGCCTCTCTCTTTTCTGGTGGGAGATTAAATTCATAACCAGACCTTTTCAGTTCATGAATAGTATTCTTAAGAACTGTTATCTCTTTAAGGAGGTGTTCAATCTCTGGACTTGTAAAAGCAACTTCTGGTGACGAAGGAATAGTTTTTGAACCTGCCCTACCTGGAGTTGTATCAAAGACCTGATTCCTGGCCTTCAAATACTCATGAGCAGGGTCTTCATAGTCAACAGCAGCCACTACCTCAACAGATGGAAAGAGACCCTTTTTCTCCTCTGTTGATATTACAACAGCATCATCACCAAGCTCTTTCTTTACAAGCTCAAGGGCCTCTGAAAAACTCCTTGCACGAAACCTCTTAATCTTCATATCTCACCACCCCAATGGTATAGATCTTTAGAGAAGGTAATATCTCTGATGTGGAGATTATCACAATAGAGGGCATTATCCTTTCAATAAGTTTCCTCAGAAACCTCCTCACAACAGGTGAACAGATAATCACGGGCTGAATACCCTTAAACCTCTCACCTGCTGATGATACAGCATCCTCTATAGCCTTGAGGAGCTTTCCAAAGATATCAGGACTTATGTGCCCACCTTTATCCATTGCCTCTTTAAGCAATATCTCCCATCTCGGATCAAGGGTAATGGCATGGATACTGTCATGGGTTGCATACTGTTTTGTTATGAACCTTGAAATGGCCTGTCTCACATATTCTGTAAGGAGCTCAATGTCCTTTGTCTGGGGTGCGTAATCCAGGAGGGTTTCGAGAATCGTGACCATGTCATTTATTGGTACCCTCTCTTTTAGCAAATTCTGCAACACCCTCTGGACATTACCAAGGGTGAGCTGATTGGGAATAAGTTCATCAACAATCCTCGGATAGTTCTTCGATACATTATTGAGAATATTCTGAACCTCCTGCCTTGTAAGAAGCTCCCAGGCATGAGATTTTATAAGCTCTGTTATATGTGTTACCATTACAGTTGGAACATCAACAACCATGTATCCCTTCTGTCTTGCCTTCTCCACCTCTGACTCTTCTATCCAGTAGGCAGGAATGCCAAAGGCAGGTTCTTTTGTGGGGATTCCCCGTAGCGGTTCTGCCTTCTCAGGTGCTACTGCAAGGTAATGGCCTGGTATCACCTCTGCCCTTCCAACCTCAATTCCCCTTATGTAAAAGGAATATTCATGGGGCCTGAGCTGGAGATTATCCTTTATATGTATTGAAGGGATAACAAAACCGAGCTCCTGTGCAAGCTGTCTCCTCATAGCCTTTATCTTTCCAAGAAGAAGCCCTTCTCCCTCAACAAGATTAATCAGTCCATATCCTATCTCAAGGGTCATGGGTTCTATCTCTATAAAGGACTCTGGAGGAGGTTCTTTTGTCTGAACCTCCTCATGCACCTCTTCTTCAACAGGTCTTGATACCACATAGGCAAGCCCACCCAATGCAATGGAGAGCATGAAAAAGGGCATATGGGGAAGCCCTGGGATAAGGCCAAAGATAAATAGCATGGAAGAAGCTGTCCATAATGCCCTCGGAGTCATAAAAAGCTGCGAGACGATATTCCTTCCGAGGTCCGTGTCTGTGCCAGCCCTGCTTATAACTATGCCTGCTGCAGTAGAAACAAGGAGCGCAGGTATCTGGGCTACAAGGCCATCACCTATGGTGAGGATTGTATAGGTTCTCAGGGCCTCATTCAGAGAAAGACCCTGTTGAAGCGTTCCAATGAGGAGACCACCTATTATATTTATACCCGTTATAATAAGACCCGCAATGGCATCTCCCCTCACAAATTTACTTGCACCATCCATGGCTCCATAAAAATCAGCCTCCTGGGCAATAAGGGCCCTTCTTCTGCGCGCCTCTGCCTCATCTATTATCCCTGCATTAAGGTCTGCATCTATTGCCATTTGTTTGCCGGGCATTGCATCAAGGGTAAATCTTGCTGCTACCTCGGCAATCCTTCCAGAACCTTTCGTAATTACAATGAAATTGATTATCACGAGTATCAAAAATACAATCATTCCGACAGCATAATTCCCTGCTACAACAAAGCTCCCGAAAGACTTTATCACCTCACCAGCTGCCTGAGGGCCCTCGTGACCTCTAAGGAGTATGAGCCTTGTTGAGGCAATATTGAGGCCGAGTCTGTAAAGGGTTGCTATGAGGAGGATTGTTGGAAATGCAGAGAAGTCGAGGGGCTTTTTAATGAATATACTTGAAACAATTATTACTATTGAAAGTGATATGGATAAACTCAAAAGAAGGTCAAGGACAAAGGGAGGTACAGGTAGAATCATTATGCCTATAATTCCAACTATGGCTACAACAACTATAATGTCAGACCTTTTCTGAAGGGAATCCATCATGCAACACCCCTTAACCTGTAGATATAGGCAATAATCTTAGCCACTGCTTTATAAAGCTCCTCTGGTATGTAGGAATCAAGCTTGAGTTTAAATAATGCCCTTGCAAGGGCCTTATCCTCGTAGATAGGGACAGAATGGACCCTTGCAATCTCCTTTATCTTCTCCGCCAGAAAACCAGCTCCCTTTGCTATGACCTTTGGAGCTGGCATCTCCTCCTTTTTATAAAGAAGGGCAACAGCTATATGGGTGGGGTTTGTAATAACAACTGTTGCCTTTGGGACTTCCTGAAGCATCCTCCTCTTTGAAAGCTCCCTCTGGAGGCTTCTTATCCTCGCCTTTATAATGGGATCGCCTTCTGTTTCCCTGAACTCCTCCTTCAGCTCCTGTCTTGTCATCCTGAGGGACCTCTCAAACCTGATTCTCTCGTATAAATAGTCGAGGGCAGCAATTATAAAAAATGTTATGAAGATAATAATGATTGCCTTTTTTATAATAATAATGCTAACCCTTTCTGTATCCTCGAGACCTGTGGCTGGCATAACAGAGATAAGAGGAAGTATATTCTTTATAACTAAATAAAGAACTCCGCCACCAACAAGAAACTTCAGAAAACCCTTAAGAAACTCAAAGAGCCCTCTTAAAGAAAACAACCTCTTCAGACCATTCAATGGATTAATCCTTTCTATATCCATATCAATGGTCTTAAGGACAATACCACCCTGAAGAAACCCGCTGAGAAGGGCCATTGAAAAACCTATCCCAAGATAGGGCATGAGGAGCAAAAAGACCTCCTTCCCGGCAACCTTCATGACCTCAAGGGGCTCCCTTCCATATTGAAATCTCAAGAGCCCTTCCATAACTTGAGAAAGGCCATTAAAGAGCCTCCCTCCACCAATCAATAGTGCTACAATAATCCCACCTGTAGCAGCCATTGAGAGGAGTTCTCTGCTTCTTGGTACCTGACCCTTCTCCCTTGCCCGCTGTCTCTTTCGTGGCGTAGCCTGTTCTGTTCTTTCTTCAAATTCTGCCATCTATCTCCTCAACAAAAATATAACCTTATTTAATTCATCCTTCATGAATTCAAAGGATGTATTAAAGAAGTAGATATAGGCTGGAAGGGAAAGCATTATTACAAAAAAACCAAGTCCAATATAAACAGGATAGGAAACAAAGAATACATTAAACTGTGGAACAGACCTTGATATAAATCCCATGATAATATTCAAGGTAAGCATAACCACCACTGCACCTGAGGCCATCTTCAGGGTGAGCTTGAAAATAGCACCTGTAAGGTTTATGAGCTCACCTGAACTGTTACCTTCGCTACCAATTACTCCTGCAAAAGAAAATCTTCCAGGTGGGATTAGCTCATAGGTCTTTGCAAAGATATAGACCACATCCCTGTGGATGCCTGAACTGAAGAATATAAAGATAGATATAATCCAGAAGAGCCTTGAGAGATCTGTGGAATAGCCAGCTTCGGGATCAAATACAGTAGCCATAGAAAATCCCATTACATTGCTTATGACCTGACCAGCCATCTCAGCCACTATAAATATAGACCTCACGACAAGACCCAGTATTATGCCTCCAATCACCTCGGAAAGAAGAATAAAGGGAATGTCTCCATCATTAATCTTTATGTCAATAACAGGTGTAAGAACTAATGCAAAGGCAATAACAAAGCCAATCTTAAACTGGTTCGGCATATTCTTACTTCCAAAGAATGGCAGTAGGCCAAAGACTATGCTTGCCCTCAGAAGTATCAGAAGAAAATCTACTATCTCCTTTCCAACTATCTCCATTTATTTCACCACCGGTATCTTCTCAATAATAGTTACAGTGAAATTTATTAAGATCCTCGCAATCCACGGAAGCATGATAAATAGACATATAAAGACAGCAACTATCTTTGGCACAAAGACAAGGGTGAATTCTTGAATCTGGGTTACTGCCTGAAAAAGGCTCACAATGAGTCCTACAATAAGACTTACCATCAGGACAGGCCCTGCACTAAGAAGCACTGTCTTTAATACCTCCTGTGCTATATCCCTGACCATATCAATACTCATTGAAAACTCCTTACGAGTGAACCAGCGATGAGATTCCATCCATCAACCATTACAAAAAGAAGAAGCTTAAAGGGCATTGATACAAGAACAGGTGGAAGCATCATCATACCCATTGATAGAAGGATACTCGATACAACCATGTCAATAACTAAAAAAGGCAGATACAGGAGAAAACCAATCTTGAAGGCTGTGCTCAACTCACTTATCACAAAGGCAGGAACTATGATTCTTATAGGAAGCTCCTCAGGCCTTGAGGGCCTTTCTCCAGAAAGCTTAACAAAGAGGGCAAGGTCTTTTTCCCTTGTCTGTCTTAACATGAAATTCTTGATAGATGGCTCTGCCCTTTTGAAGGCCTCATCAATAGCAATCTCCTTTTTTGTATAGGGTATAAGGGCTTCCTTTGTAACATTATCTATGGTTGGCCCCATGATATAAAAGGTTAGAAAAAGGGACATACCAATAATCACAGAATTTGGTGGTATATTTGGACTGCCAAGGGCCTGCCTGAGGATACTCAGGACCACCACAATCCTTGTGAAGGAGGTGAACATCACAAGGATAGAAGGGATAAGGGATAAAAAACCTATAAGTAAAAAGACCTCTATGGCTGGATCAGTTATCTTCATTGAGCTTATTCCTTATATGGGAGGCAAGGGCTCTTACTTCTGTCCCTCCCTCAACTGTTACTTTCGCTGCCAATCCAGGTTCTGTATCCTTTACTCTACTGAGAACCTTCATATCTGAAGGTGTTACACCTATAAAGAGCAACTCGCTACCAATCTTCATAACAGCCACTGCCACACCTCTTCGGTGATCAAGAACCTTATAGGCAATAATATTTATCAGGCCCTTTTCCACCTGCCTTCTTTTCATGGCAATCCCATAAAGAATGAAAAGCATTCCAATAACAATGCCAGAAGCAAAAAGTATCTGGAGATAGTCCATCATCTAAGCTGTTTTATCCTTTCCTGAGGGCTTATAACCTCTGTAAGCCTGATGCCAAACCTTTCATTCACCACAACGACCTCTCCCCTTGCAACAAGCCTGTTATTAACAAGTATCTCAAGGGGTTCACCAGCGCTCTTGTCGAGTTCAAGTATAGAACCCTGACCGAGCTGGAGAAGGTCTCTTACTGCCATCCTTGCCCTTCCAAGTTCCACTGTTACCTCAAGGGGGATATCGAGAAGAAAGTCTATATCCCTCTGAGGAGCTTTTGTCTCTGTCTTTTCAGCCATCCCATCCTCCTTATAAGTGTATTGTTGTAATTCTTACAGCCTGATTTCCTCTGCTATTTCCAGGAACACCATTGAACTTCTTTATCCCCTGAATCTTAAGGGGTATCTCGTCATTAATGCCTCTGCCGAGATTGAAGACATCACCAGGTTTAAGGGTCAGGAGCTCTCCAAAGCTGAGGTCAATCCTTGCCAGTTCAGCAACAATCTCAAGTTCAGAGTCCATAATTGCTGAAAGAAGCGCCTTTATCCATTCCTCATCCCTTGCTTCTTCACCCTTTTTAAGAAGCTGGTCAGCAATTGGTTCTATTACTGAAAAAGGTATAACCATAAAGGCCTTTCCTGAAAACTCATCAACATTTACCTGAAATTCTGTCTTAATAACTGTCTCAGAAGGGGTAGCAATACCTGTTGCCTCAGGGGAGGTCTCAATCCCGATGAATTCAGGACTCAACTGAGAAAAATCCTTCCAGGCAGACTGGAGGTCCTTCATGGCAAGAAGGACAATCCTCTTTATTACCCGCTCCTCCATAGAAGTAAAGGGCCTCGGCTCTATCTTCTGCAACTTTACCTTCTGGCTTCCAAAAAATAACTCAACAAAGGTAAAGACAAGGGGCTGTTCCAAAATAAAGAGGCCATTTCCATTTAATGGAGCAAGTCTGAAGATATTCACATTTGAAGGGACAGGAACCATCTTGAGGAATTCATTGAACTTTACATATTCAGAAGGCCTCGAAAGCACCTCAAGGGACTTATATAAAATACCTGACAGGGAGTTCCTGAAGAAGAGACCAAACCTCTGGAAGACCCGATCAAGTCCTGGTGAGACTCTCACAGGCCTGTGGGCATCCCTGAAGTCATAGGGTTTTACATCAAAGGTCTTCTGCTTCTGCTCTGTGTTTATCTTACCTGTCTGGACGCCCTTTAAAAGGGCTTCCACCTCTTCCTGTGAAAGTATCCTGCTCACTGTAACCTCGAAAGTCCTATTGCATTACGAATTCTGTAAAATAAAGATTCTTAAAGAGCTCTTTCCCGACAACCTGATTTGCCCTGAGAAGGAGTTCATCCTTTAACTGCATCTTTCCCTCAGGGCTCGCAATGGACTCTATGGACTTACTGCTTACCAGGGTAATAATTGCATCCCTTAGTTGTGGAATTTTTGACATGACAAATTCTCTCTGCGACTCGTCAGTAATCTCAAACTGCATGGAAACCTTCAAGAACCTTCCCTGCTCAAGGAGATTCAACACAAAGGGGTCTAAGGGAATAAGGGCAGACTTCTGTTCCTTTTTTGTTGTCTGCTCTTCCTTCTCTGGACTGGTATGCCTTCCAAAAACAAAGACATAACCGAGAACTCCTGCTATCACAATGGTAAGGAGAATTATGATAATAAGAAGACCCTTTTTCCCTTTTTTAGGTTCGTGGTGGGTCTCTTCTGTCCTTTCCTCTGCCATAAAAGAACCTCCTGTAATATAGAATTTAAAACCTGACTATCAAAATCCATGCCACTACATAATTACTTGAAAACAAAGAATTTTGAGTCCGCAGAGGGACAAAATGCCAAAAAAATGACATAAACTTTAGCTTTCAGCCTTATGCCCATTCAAAACTTTATTTTGGACAGGTATGTTCTGTGGTATAATTAAAAAAGTAACACTAAGAGGTGATTAAAAATGCTATCAGCAAAAAGGAAATCGAGGGTCGTTACCTTTCCCCTTAGTATATTTGAAACTGCCGATACTAAAGAAGACCTTGAAGATTGGCTTTTATCACAGAGCCCTGAGTTTTTAAAGAAGATGAGAAAAGCCAGAAAAGATGATATTGAGGGTAAAGGCAAGGACTGGAAACTTCTAAAGAAGGAAATGTGTATAAAGTAATATTTCTTCCAGATGCTGAAGACTCCTTCAGACGCCTTGATAAAAATATTCAAAAGAGAATTGCTGAGAAAATTGAGGCTTGCAGACAATGCGGACAAGATAATTCATCATCCCCTTAAATCTATGCCTGATGACCTCAAAGGTTTATGTAGAATGCGCGTTGGCGATTATCGAATTATTTATTGGATTTATCATCAAAAGAAATCTATCAAAATTTATGAAATTGAGCATAGAAGTCAAGGATACCGTTCTGAAAGAAGAAAATAACGCGTGCGACAGGACGACAACCCTACAATCAGGATCAGGCTTCAGGAAAATTAGGCTATAGGCTTCAGGATGATGTATAACGTGGAAGGAATAGTGTATAGCGGGTAGCGGGGTGGTGAGTAGGGAGGAGACTAATCCCTATACCCTAATCCCTAACCCCTAACACCCTATCAGCTCCACGCTATACACTTTCGAGCTATACCGAACTGCCGCCTCTTGCCTGTAGCCTAAGTTTTAGTTTCGCCATCTTAGGGGTAACAGTTTAAAATACTTATCTCTTAAGATTCACCATCTCCTGAAGAAGCTCATCTGTTGTAGTGATAATCCTTGAGTTTGCCTGAAAGCCCCTCTGGGCAGAAATCATCTTTACAAACTCTTCTGCAAGGTCCACATTGCTTAGCTCAAGGGTATTAGAAAGGACCCTTCCAAGACCCGATGTCTCAGGCATGCCCACAATGGGCTGACCCGAATCAAAAGATTCTGCATAGAGGTTTCTCCCGAGTTTTGTAAGCTCTGTTGGTGCCAGAAATCTTGCAAGGGCAACCTGTGCTATTGTCCTTGTCTGCCCGTTGGTAAAGACTCCTGTTATAACCCCATCCTCTGAGATTATTATATTCTTGAGAAACCCTGCTGGATAGCCATCCTGAGAGAGACTCATAAGGGAAAATTCAGAGGCAAACTGGGTTGAACCATCAAGGCCATTACCAGATGGTGTCTCTCCTGTACCAGTACCATAATTAAAGGTGATAGCCTGAGGTGCTACAACCCCAGCACCAAAATTAAAGTTTATAGGGGTTGAGTTATCATTGTTGAGAGAGCCGTCAGGATTAAAGACGAGGTTCTGTGTGCCGGCATCAATGAACTGCCCTGGATTTGCCGGGTCTTCATATACATAATGGACATCCCAGGAATTTGCACCTGTCTTTACAAAATAGAGGGTGATCTGGTGGGCTCCGCCCTGAGAATCATAAACTGTTACTGAAGATGAGAAATTATAGTTCTGGGGATCATTGTTAATACCATCACCATTCCCATCGAGGGTGAACGGGCCTGCTGGTATTACTGCCTGAGCATTAAGATTTATACCAATAGTTACCATGGTGGTCATATTTGCCGGTGTCTGCCTCGTAGCAATGGTAAGGTTTCCAACAGTACCTGTTATATTTCCTGCTGCATCTGCCAGATATCCCTGAAGGATCAAACCTTCAGGATTAACAATATTTCCATCCTTATCAATCTGGAACTGACCCGCCCTCGTATAGTATCTTGCCCCACCATCACTGACAATAAAGAAACCATCGCCATCGATAGCAAGGTCCAGTGCACTGGCTGTTGTCTCAAAAGAGCCCTGTGTAAAAAGAGGAGTAATACTGCTCACAAGCACACCCCTTCCAACCTGTGAAGAGCCTACAAGGCCTGTAATCGTCTGGCTCAATACATCTCCAAAGGCTACTCTGCTTGCCTTAAATCCAATGGTGTTCATATTAGCAATGTTATCACCTATAACAGAGAGATATGTTCCATTTGCATTCATGCCACTTATGGCAGTGTAAAGTGATGTAAGCATATCAGACACCTCCTATTTCTTTAATGTCTCCTAACTGGACCCTGTCACCACTGTCCAGTATAAGATATGTAATATTATTTTCAAAGGTAAGGCCTGTCACAATTCCTTCTCTTCCTTCATCTCCAACCTTTATCCTCTTACCAATAAGGGATATTGCCATAGTATTCTGAAGGGAGTTCTGAAACAAAAGAAGGTCATTCATCTGTGCATGAATGTTCTGAAGCTCCTCAAGAGAGCTGAACTGGGCGAGCTGGGCTGTCATGCCTGTGCTATCAAGTGGATTCAGAGGGTCCTGAAACCTTAGCTGGGTTATAAAAAGTCTGAGAAAATCATTCTTTGATATCCCCTTATCCTGAGTCTTCATTACATTGACTGTACTGGCAACAGAATCTACTGTCATGATATCTCCTCCTTTCATGCAAAAAGGTTTATAAGACCTGAAGCAGGCCTGTTTTGTTTGGTGGCGAAGGTAGAATTTGATGAGCAATCCTCACAAGCAACACCCTTCAATGGAGTCATATTAATTCTCGAAACCTGCTGATCCCTTAAGTCCTCTCTGTCCTTATATCTGTTTTTTTCATTGAGGTCCACAGTAAGATTGCCTATGTTGATACCTTCCTTTTGAAGCATCTCGCTCAGTGTCTGGATATTTCTTGCTATCACCTCCTTTGAAAGGGGATCCTGGACATTTATATGTCCATTTATAAGACCCTTCTGAGCACTCAAACTTATCTCAACCCTTCCAATTCCATCGGGCTCAAGGGATACTCTAATCGTATTGCCTTCGCTGTCTAATATAAGTCTGAATCTTTCGATTCTTTCTATTCGTTCAGATATTAATGGCGAAACAGAGCTCAGAGATCGGAAATCAGTGGTCGGATATCTGATATCGGAAGTCAGATTCTGAGGAATAAATGGATAGCGAGCGTATTCCCTGCGGTT
>DAISHO010000007.1:0-17062 GCA_036822495.1 Thermodesulfovibrionales bacterium | reverse complement strand
TTATGCCCTCTTTAAAATACCATTTTAATTTATTTTGGACAGCTATGATACCTCTACTTTATTCCTTGCATTAGGTATTTGTTTTATTTCCTTGGGGCACAGTCTACCAATGTGATATCTTAAATTAGTAATTAAGTGTGACATTTCAAAATAGTAACCACATGCAATTAGCCATCTTGACAATAATTGCTGATAAGGCTATGATAAAAAAACCTAACACTAATGACTACCGATTAATAAATGTCAAGAAATACAAGATTTAAGGCTTTAAAAAACTAAAATCAAAGGAGGAACAGGTTATGAAATTATTGTATGAGTTTATACCTAAGACAAATTTTGTTGATCTGGCAGATGAGATTGCAGACCTATTGGATGGCTGGAACATAACCGACAGTGCGAGCGGGATACCTGCCCCTTCTGCTGCGGCAGTAGCCTGTACATTAAAGACAAAGTATCCGGAAAAGTTAGCCTTTCCAATGCTTATCACCAACTACAAAGGCCCTGTTGAAGTTGCTGCTGCTGCAAAGGCCTGCGAGGCTGTGGGCATAGATGGCATGATTCCCGATCCTGGAGATGCACCAAAATATGGACATCCCATAAGGATAAGAAGAGACGGTGGATGTGAAATCATTACATCACCAGAGGAATTTGAAAATTTCAGACGCTCAACAGGACCTGCAGAAGAGGTTAGAGAATTCTTACGGGATGTCGTTAAGGTAAATAACCTGAAGTTAGGTTGTCTCATTACCAGTCGGAGACCCGTTGAGGATGCCATTGCCCGTATAAAGGAACCGTGGGATTTCTGCTTCTTTCTTAGATTAGACGAACAGTCTCTTCCAAAGCTAAAAGAGGTTTCATCTGAGTGTAAGAAGCTGGGAAAACCTATTTATCCATATTTCGTTGTAGAGACGCCAAAGAATAAAAAGATCCTTGAGAGGATTGGCTGGTCACCCACTACAACATTAGAAGGTGCAGAGGAATTTGCCAAAAAAATGGAAGGTTTTGTCGATGGTATAATAGCCACCTGCCTTGGAGACTTAGAAGGTGATAAGAGATTATTAGAGGTTTTGCAGAAGGTTAGAGGTTAAAGACTTCGCACTTAGATGTGTTAGAATTATTTCGAGGATATAACATGTTTAGTATCGAAAGAGAAACCATCAGAAGGGCAACAAAGAGATTAAAAGAGGTCCTCGGTGAAAATCTTGTAGCTGTTATTGCCTTTGGTTCAAGGGTAAGAGGGGATTTTCATGGTGAGTCTGATCTCGATCTGCTCATAATCGTTAGAAAAAGGGACTTTGAGGTAATCGAAAAGGTGATTAAGGTCTTTGACGAGGAAGAAGAGAGGACGAATATCCCCTTCTCTCCTGTCATAAAGCCCCTTGATATCTTCCAGAAAGAGGGAGCCTTTAACACTACATTTTACAGGAATATCAAAAAGGAAGGAATAGTATTCTATGGCAGAACTTAGTGCAGAAGAGAAGATAACCCTATCGGACCTGAGGGCAGAGAAGGGTAGAGAGGCTCTCTCTGATGCAATAAACAATTTCAATGCCGGAATGTATAAGACGAGCGTAAACAGGAGTTATTATGCAGTGCTCCATTCAACAAGGTCTTTATTAATCCTTAAAGGGATCGACCCTTCAAGGCATGATGGGGTTAAGACCATGCTCGGATTGCACTTCATAAGAACAAACCTTTTGCCAAAGGAGATGATCGAGATATTCAAAGAACTCATGGTTCTTAGAACTGATGTGGATTATGGTGATATGGAGTTCATTGGTAAGGACGAGGCAGAAAAGGCCCTCTCTCGGGCAAAAAGATTTGTCGAGATTGTAGAGGCTTTGAGGAAAGATATGATTAAGGAATTAAGAAAGGCATAAGGTAGAAACTCCAGTCTTCAGCCTTATGCCTTAATCCTCATCCCTTTACCACAAGCACAGGGCAGGGTGAGTTATCAATCACCTTTCTCAGGACATTATCCCCAAATAATCTCTTAACGCCTTTCCTCTTCTGTGAGCCTAAAATAATCAGGTCGCACTTCTCTTCTTCTGCAACCTCAACTATCTTTTCACCTATATCACCCTCTTCTATCCTGGTCTTTATGAGTGTCCTTTCTGCCCTGGCGATCTCCCCTATCTTAGAAATGGAGCTTAAAGCTCCACCCATGAGGATATCCTCTATATTCCTGACCCCTGTAAGATGGAGGTCTCCCTCATTCGGGGGTATCACCTTCACAACAGTAACCCAGCAGCCCTCGTCACGGGCTACTCTCAGGCCCTCTTCAAGGACCTCCATAGAACCGTTAACTGCTATTAAGACCTTTCTATAACCCTTCATCGAACTGCAAGCACAGGACATGAGGCATTCATTATTACGCGCTCTGTTGTGCTTCCCATGATAGCCCTGCTTACACCCTTCCATCCATAGGTGCCTATCACGATCAGGTCATTCTTGAGCATCCCTGCTGTCTCGATAATATTGTCTCCAGCATGTCCTTCCTTAACAGTGGCAGCTATGGTTACTCCTCTTTCCTTTGCAATCGCCCTTGCCATATCAAGGATCCTGTTTGCCTCATCGAGCATCGCCCTTTTAATGGAATCTGTCCTGAAGAACTCTATCATTTCTTCATACCTCGGTATCACATAAAGAACCGTTATCTCTGCCTGGTCAATCTTTGACAGGTCACAGGCCCTCTCAAGGGCCCTCTTGCTGAACTGAGAGCCATCAAAGGGCACAAGTATTGATTTGTATTCACCTCTGCATTCACTGCATGGCCTCTTTACGACCATGACATCACAGGGTGCATTCAGTATCACCTTTGATGTGACACTTCCCATGATTAATCTCTTGAGGCCCTTCCTTCCATAGGTGCCCATTGATATAAGTTCAACCCTCTTTCCCCTCGCTATATCAACAATAACCTCTGGAGGTTCACCCTCGCAGACAATGGATTCGACCTCTATATTGAATTCAGCAGAGACATTCTCTCTTGTCTGGTAGCAGATATTCTTTCCGATCTCAAACCTCTTCTCCCTCTGTTCTGGGGCAATGGTGAACTCCTCTTCGTCAAAATAGACGGCATGGACCATGATAATCCTTCCTCCGTGCCTCTTAATCCAGTTTGAGGATTCAACAAGGGCAGCCCTGCTGAATTCTGACCCATCAAAGGCTACGAGTATGTTGTTATACATCAGTGGGAACCTCCTTTCCTGAATATCATTCCGACACCAAAACCTGCAAGGACAGCAACAACAATGGATATAATGCCATAAAGGGCACCGTTGTTCCTTGCCATATCTGCAAGGGCCTTTACACCTCCAACCTGCTCAACAAAGACCTTTGTCTCAGCAGTTTCTATAACCTTCTTATCCTTGATGCCATAGACTGTTATGGTATATTCACCAGGAGGCGCCTGGTAAGGCCATTGTATCCTGATATGGTAATCCTGCAAGCCTTTCTCACTCTTTTTTATAGATACGTCTCCCTCTGATACATTATATAACCCTGATGACTCCTTGAACTTCACATACTCCTTGAACCACCTCTCCTTTTCTCCTTCAGTCAACGGAGTCTTTGTCTTCTCACCACTGGTGACCTCCACATGTCTGAAAAGGGCTGGATAACCGATTATTTGTCTGTCCATATCTTTATCCTCAAGAAGGTCATTAAGCATTCCTGTGGTATGTAAAAAATAGAGGTTCGGTACATGTTCAAAATTCAGTGTGCCTACATTCATCCAGAGGAGACCTGCCACCTTACCTTTCTTCTTGAATACCTGATGTATCTCTGGAGAGGTTATCTTCACAATCAGGTCAAGACCTTCGTCAGATGTGCCACTTACATTAACCTCATCGCCATGATAAAAGAAGTTTATCTTTATATGGTCATGATTTGCCTTTATTGTGAGTTCTCCAGATGATTTACTTGCGAATATGGGTAAAAGAAGTAATAAGAAGGTTAATGCGAAAATAATCTGTTTTATACTTCTGACCTTTTCCATCAGTGTCCTCCTGTCTGTGCAATGAGTAATGATGGTGTCAGTGTGAGTTCGAGGATGATCTTTATCGTCACTGCAAGGACGATACATGCCAGAAGGATCCTGAGTTGCTCACCCTTTAGCCTCTTTCCAAAGCCCGCTCCTATCTGTGCCCCAATGGTTGAGCCGAGCAATAAAAGCACCGCGAGTATGAAATCAACGGCATGGTTTGTATAGGCCTGGAGAAAGGTCACCTCTATACAGGTAAAAAGGACCTGAAAGAGGCTCGTCCCAACAACGACATGCATGGGCATCCTGAGCATATAGACCATTACAGGGACCATCAGAAACCCGCCTCCAACTCCCATTATTGCTGCGAGCATTCCTACAAAACCACCAAGGAATATGGGCACAAGTATCGAATGGGTGACACCTGACTTATGATAATGGGTCTGGAAAGGAAGGGATTTTAGAAATCTCCCCATGGCAGACTCTTTGCGAGATTCAGGCAATAGCCCTGGCTTTTCCTTCTTTCTCAGGGCTGAAAGGCTCTCAAAGAACATATATGTGCCAACGCCACCGAGCATTATCACATAAGTGAGCTTTATAGCAAAGTCTGCATTCCCCATTGCCCTGAGGATCTTTATAAACTGGACCCCTATGAGCCCTCCTGCAAAGCTTCCTATCAGTAAATGAAGACCCATCTTGAAATCCACATTCCCGATTCTCCAGTGGGCATAGGTACCTGATGTTGATGCTGCCACTATCTGGTTTGCGTCAGTTGCTGCTGCTACCACAGGTGGAATACCGAACATCATTAGAAGGGGCGTCATGAGGAATCCACCACCAACACCGAAGAGTCCTGATAGAAGACCAACGGCGAGACCAAGGCCAACAGGGATAAAGATACTGATACTTGTTAGTGCTACGGGTAAATAAAGATACATTCATTCTCCTCCTCTATGCGGTTTTTGCCTTAATACTCTTTGCCATGGTTACAACGGGCCTTGACAGAGACTTCACAAGCCTCTGAAGTTCCCTTGCAGATATATGTCCATCATGGGTTATAGATGGGCTTAGTAAAACCATATCTATAGAGCTATTGTCCTTTACAAGATTCTTTATTGCAGATACAGGGTCTTCCTTTGAGCCGCTTATTCCAGCAAATTCGACACCATGAGACCTGCATCTCTCCTTTATCAAATTCAGTCTCTCCTCGTAATCCATGCCCTTTAACCTCAGGTCATCGATTATGACCTCCCTTGCTGTCCTGAGCTCACCTTCTTCAGCAAAGGTAGTTGCGACCATGTAGTCTTCAAACCTCTCCATCACCTTTCTCCTGTAAATCATTAAGATTGATACTGCCTCATCCATAATGCGGGCAAGCTCAAGGGTATAGGAAAGCCCTTCCTCAATCTCCTCATCGTGATGAACAACAAGGATTAATTGCCTTTTTGGCATTTAATAGTAAGGAAATCAAAAGGCATGCCAGAAGAAAAGAGGTTGATTTTAAAAGAAATCTCGAGATAAGGCGAGGGATTTTAAGTTTCAGATTTGAACAGAGGTGAACACTTCGTCATACATCAGATACCTGGCCTCTGAGTTCTGTACCTTCACCACTGAGAATCCTCCAGAGGGTTGTCCTTGAGATTCCGAGGGCCTCTGCTGCCTTTGACTTATTCCCGCCAAAGAATTCCACAACCCTCTCTGCATACTCTCTTGTTATCTCACTAAGGGGTTTTATCTTTTCAGGCTCGAAGGTCTCTATGTGGAATATCCTGAGTGTCTGGGGAAGGCTTTCGGGTCTTATCATATCTGTCTTTTCAAGGATTATAGCCCTTTCAATAATATTCTCCAGCTCCCTCACATTCCCTGGAAAACTGTAATTCATGAGTATCTCCATCGCCTCATTACTGAATCCCCTGATCTTTTTATTTGTCTTGGGAAGATGCTTCTTCAATAGATAATTACTCAGGGGCTCTATATCTTCCCTCCTTTCCCTTAAGGGCGGGATGAATATCTCCATGACATTGAGCCTGTAATAGAGGTCCTCCCTGAATAGACCATCCTGAATGGCCTTTCTTAGATTCTGATTTGTGGCTGCTATGAACCTTACATCCACCCTGATAGGTCTCGTCCCTCCAACCCTGTAAAACTCTCTGTCTTCTATCACCTTGAGGAGTTTTGCCTGAAGATTTGTTGTCATTTCAGATATCTCATCAAGGAAGAGGGTGCCATTATCAGCAATCTCTATGAGCCCCTGTTTTGTCTTTACCGCACCAGTAAAAGCCCCCCTCTCATGACCAAAGAGTTCGCTCGCAAGGAGTTCTTCTGTAAGGGTTGCACAGTTTATGGATAAAAAAGGCATATTCTGCCTTCTGCTTGTAAAGTGGATTATCTTTGCAATAAGGCTTTTCCCAACACCTGTCTCACCTGTAAGGAAGACATTACAATCCGAATCCTTGATATTCTCCACAGTCTGGAGGATCTCCTGCATACTTCTGCTCTTTGCTATAATGGATATGCGTTTATTCATCGAGAAATAAGCCTTGAGGGCTCTATTCTCTTTTTTGATACTCCTCCTTTCGTGGATATTCCTTACCTTTATGACGAGCTCGTCAAGGTCAAAGGGTTTCGTTATATAATCATACGCCCCCTTCTTCATCGCCTCTACTGCAGAGCCTATGCTTCCAAAGCCTGTGATAATCATTACCTCGATCTCGGGGTCTATCTCCTTTGCCTTTTCAAGGACCTCCATTCCACTCATCTCAGGCATCTTTATATCGGTTATAACGAGCTCAAATCTCTCCCTCTGAAGGGCCTCAACAGCCTCCCTGCCATTACGAAGGCCAACAACCTCATAACCCTCTCTCTTAAGGGTATTAACGAGGTGCTTCAGGGTAATCTCTTCGTCCTCTGCTATGAGTATCCTGAAATTCATAGTCTTATAGTAAAGGTAGTTCCCTTTCCTATTTCACTCTCCACTGTTATATCACCGCCATGTTTTTTGACTATATTATACACAATGGCAAGACCAAGACCCGTACCCCTCTCTTTTGTTGAGTAAAAGGGCTCGAATATCCTCTCAAGGAGTTCAGGTGGGATGCCTTCACCCGTGTCAGAAACCTTAATCAAGAGAGCCTCGCCTGCCTTCATGGCAGATACCCTTAAGTCTCCTCTGCCTTTCATACTATCTATGGCATTATTGAATAGATTTATAAATATCCTTTCCATCTGCTCAGGGTCTGCCTTTATCATAAGGGAAGGGATATCTGTCACAAGGGAAAAGTTTATCCCCTCTGTATTCCTCGTAGTGCTCACGAATTTATACGAACCGAGGATCACCTCTCTCAAGTCTGTCTCCCTGAAGACAGGTTCTCTTCCCCTTGCAAACTCCAGAAGGTCTGCCACTATGTGTTTAACCCTCAAAGACTGGCTCATAATATCATCAATTACTTCCTGAATCGAGCTCGTCGGCAAATTATGTGCCTCTCTCTTAAGAACCTGTGCTGATATATAGATATTGTTTAAGGGATTATTCAACTCATGGGCAACGCCAGCAGCAAGGGTTCCGAGGGCAGCGAGTTTCCTTGACTGGAGGAGTTCACTGTTTTTCCTTTCAAGCTCCTCTTCCCTGCTGGCGAGTTTATTTTCCATCTCATTGAATTTCTGGATCAGGACACTTACCTCATCAGCAGGACCTTCATGAGTCTTGACAGGTATGTGTGAGTAATCTCCTCTGCCCGTCTTTTCTACAAGGTCAGTAAGGAGTCTCAATCTATTTACAACACTCCCCGAGACTATGAAGAGAAGGCCAAGTCCTGTTATCATGAATAAAGGGAAAAAGACGAGCATGGCGATTCTTGAAATAGAGATTGTCTTTTCTACCCTCTGTCTTGCCAGAATATCAAGCTCCTTTGAAATAGAAATCATATCCTCTCCATATTTCCTGAGCATCTGAATCTTACTATGGAGGTCCTTCAACATGAGGAATATCCTGTGATTAGATGAGATGATATGTCTCTGCCTGAGAAATTCTGCCACGACTGAAGGCTGTTCAAGAAAGGTTGCCTCCACAATGAGGCTTATCCTTTCGTAATCGGGCCGCCTCCTTAAGTCAAGGAGTTGTCCTGAAAGTTCATTAGAGGTCTTTTCTATTACTTGAAAAAGTTCACTGTATTTATCCATAGAACTCCTCAGCCTTGACAGGGCCTCCTGATGAGCCATTACCTTGCTTCTGCTGAAAATATACCTTGGGAAAGAAGGACGAGATTGTCCATGGGTAGAGCTAATCATTAATCTAATCTCGTCAAGATATCGGTGTATCTCCCTTAACTCATGCCCTGACTCAGAGGGGCTCAGAAGGAAAAAATTCTTTTCATGTCTTCTTAATTGGAGGGTCTTGCTCCTTATTGTATCGGTAAGCTCGAGATTCCTTATCTCATCCCTTATCTCTAAGAAATTCAGATATTCAAAAACAGCAAGGGCAGTAATAATAGATGCACTCAAGAGGAAACTGAGGGTTATCTTCTTTCTAAGGGTCATAGAGTCGGGTTGTCTTTCTATATCTCTCAATAAACAGGACTATCTCAGAGATAAATCTCTCAATATCGCTAATGTGATTCCGTAAAATATTGTAAATCTCTTCAGAGGATACCTCATGATATAAATGAACCATCCTGTTTCTGTACCCCGCCATCCTAACAAGTATTTTTGAATATTCCTTATCTACAATACCCTTTTCGCCAAGTTGTTTTGCTATATCTTTGTACTCAAGTTCTTTAAATCCATATGTCTTGGCAAGGATGTGACGGCCAATATCGAAGATTGCCTCCAGCGAGCGTCTTAGATAACTCTCCGCTGATGCCGGGTTCCTTCTGTCAGAAAGAAATTCATCAAGAGGCATGGTGGTAAACTTCTTTAATTCAATTAAGAACTCTTGAATGATTGAAAGGTTTTTCTCTATCTTATCTATGTTCAATCTCGAAATAGCCATCTTTAATAGCCTCTAAGAAATCCCTCTCAAACTCCTCCCTTTTATATGCCAGATCCCCTGCCTTCTTCATTATGAGTTCTTCATATTCATCAAGAAAATCCTGATCATCATAGTAAATTACCTCTCCCTTGATCGCTTCGTATTGAAAAAGCGAGTCTGTCTCCTGTAAAAAGACAAGATCTATATCGAAGGGTTCAAGGATATCTATAAGCTCAGCATAGAGCTCACCATAGGGCAAAAAGGGATTATCGGGCAGTTTTTCAAAGACAAGACCTATGTCGAGGTCAGAGCCCTTCTCAACCTCTACAGGGATTCCCTGGAGAAATTCGATACCCCTTTCCTTCTGAGAGCCGAAGAGATAGGCAATCTTTACACCATGCCTTCTGAATATAGCATTTAATTTATCAAGGACAGCCATAAAAGATTATATCACATAAACATTTTCTTGCGCACAATAAGCACCATAGAGAGGTAGTGTAAAATCTTCTGTGCAAAATTATTGAAATATAAAAAGAGAGTGTATATTCTCCATTGATCAAGAAAGGTAGTTAAACATGAGACGGGGAGGGTTTGGGAAGGGTTTCTCAATAATCTTTACAACCGGGGACTCAGAGGGGAAAGTTTAGGATTGATAATTGTATATGCTGTATTGAGTCACTTAAATGATCAATGGGGAGTTAAACTCCTTAAAGAATTTGCACAAAAAGATTGACATTACCCCCTAAAATTATAACTTGACATTTTTTATAAAACATGATAAACTTTATCCAGATTTACGGAAATCACGCGTGAAAACTATGCAATACAATGCATGTTCTATCTATCGGGAAAATTCAATAGGATTGCTAATGTAGAGATTCTGTCCAATATCAATCAGGGAGTGCCAAAATGGCAAAGACCATAGCGTATGAATGGAAACCTGTAAAGGGTTTCGCTTACCAAAAAAACTAAAAAGGAGGTTAACATGTATCCGGTATGGGAAGTACCGAATTTAAGTGCGGGGATTATACTGGGACTAATCGCAGCATTTCATGTCCTGCCCTCTCACCTTTCAACAAGTGCCATGTGGTTTAATGTGTATGTAGAGACAAAGGCTTACAGGGAGAACAGGCCTGAGTTCCTTGAGTTTATCAAGAAGTACTCCTTACTGCTCCTTGTATTTTCCTATGTCCTCGGTTCATTGAGTGGAATCGGCATCTGGTATTCTGCAACAGTGGCAAATCCGAGGGGTATTTCGGGTTTGATCCACAACTACGTCTGGGGATGGGCTACTGAATGGGTGTTCTTCATAATCGAGGTAACAGGGATATTCATTTATTACTACACCCTTGGCAAGGTGGATAGAAAGACCCATCTGAAGATCGGCTGGATATTTGCCATAGGCTCATGGACAACAATGGTGATTATTGTTGGTATTCTTGCCTTTATGCTTTCGCCCGGCAAATGGCCTGAAACAGGTGGTTTCTTTGACGGCTTCTTTAACCAGACATACTGGTCGCAGCTTTTGATGAGAACTACCCTGATGTTTGGTATTGCAGCAGCCTATGCCATTGCAGTGGCAACGAGAATAAAAAATGCCGATGTGAGGTCATTTATCACAAAGACAGCATCAAGGTGGGGAATAGCAGGTTTGATATTGGGAAGTATAATTTTCTCCTGGTATCTGAAGACCCTTCCCGATGCAAACCATATGCTGATTACAGCGCTTGTGCCGCATGGGCTAAAGACAGGGATAATTGTCTCTCTATTGGTGTTGGTTCTTTATTTCGTTTATGCAAATATGAAACCTATGACTATCAGACTCATCCCTGCAATTCTGGCAATCGCTGTGCTTTTTGGAGGCATCTGGTCAGTGGAGAGAATCAGGGAGATGATAAGGAAGCCATATGTTATTCCTCAATATATGTATTCCAACCAGATAGTAGGAAAGGATGTCATTGCAAAGGGTGTAAGTGCTGAGACAAAGGTGATTAACGAAAAGGGCATACTTAAGGTCTCTCCCTTTGTGCCTGAGGGTTTAAGGGAGATAAACGAAGGTAATCAGGTGCAGGCAGGAAGGATGATAGCCCTCATTGAGTGTTCATCGTGTCATGTCTTAGATGAAAGGGGTTTAAGGGCAATGCCTCAGATGATAAGGAGGCTTGAGTTTAAACATCATGCAGAGGCTGCTGATGAGGTCGCAGAAATAGAAGGCTTTATAGATGCGCTTGGCGGCTATCCCTATATGCCGCCCTTTGCCGGCACAGAAGCAGAGAAAAAGGCATTAGCAACATATCTGCATTCAATTTCACTTATTAAATAAGTAGGAGGATAACATGGAAACAGGAACAATTTTAAAGGCTTTACAGGACCCGATGGGGATACCATTTTATCCCGTTGTGTTTCAGGTTTTGATGGTCCTTACATTTGCCCTTCACATAATGTTCGTAAACTTCACCCTCGGGACATCGTTCTTATCCGTCTACGGATATCTGAAGGGAGGAGAAAACTGGGGAAGGCTTTCCAGATCACTGGCAAAGGCAGCCCCAATCAATATCTCAATGGCAATGCTTTTAGGTGTGGCGCCGCTTTTATTTGTTCAGGTTGTGTATGACCCGTTCTGGTATGTATCCAATATGCTTTCTGCCGCATGGGTAATAGGTTTTATATTCATGATGATGCTCGGCTACAGCCTGACCTATGTCTTCTACCTGAAGAGGGATTCGAGCGGAGGGGGCCTTGCCATATTCGGCATTATAGCCTTTGCCCTATTTCTGCTTTCAGGCATTATAATGCATGCCCTCGGTTATCAGCTCCTTCAGCCTGAGAAATGGCTTAGCTGGTATATAAAGGGTAATGATGTTAACACATCGGGGAGTTCATTACATGCCTTCCAGCTTCCGAGATTTCTGCATTTCATCATTCCGTCTTTCGCCGTGACAGGCATATTACTGATGCTTTATGCATGGTATTTTAAAAACAGGACGGATTTTGATAAGGGCTTTCTCGAATGGGTTGGCAGAACAGGCGCAAAGATGGCATTCACCTTTACAGCCATACAGGCCGTTATGGGCTTCTGGTGGCTTTTCAGCCTGCCTGGTGAGTTCAACTTTTTCACAAACCCGTTTTTTCTGATAGGTGCAGCACTGGGCATCGTATTACTGTTTTTTCTCTATAATGCGCAGAAGGATCCCGTTAAATATGCAGTGCCGGGCATGCTGGGGGCTTTCCTGACAATCTTTGGAATGTCCTATGCGAGGGAGGCCTTGAGGATGAAATACCTTGGCCGTTTTGACTACTCAATCTTTAATTATAAGCTGAACATTGACTGGGGCAGCACGGCCTTATTCCTGTCCACATTTGTGATGGGTCTGGTGATTATAGGCTATCTACTATCCATTGCCTTCAAATCCGGCAGGGTTACGGGTGAATTTACTGCCACACCCTCTATGAATAGATGGGGAAGGATCAGCATTGCATTGCTTTTAACATGGATAGTTGTAGTGGCAGGGTTAGGGATTGTAATATCTATCAGAAATTATCTCTGAGATGCGGGATTAAGAATGCCTCAGGTCAGAGTTAATGAGAAAGGGGCGAACTTGTGTGTGTGTTCGCCCCCTGTGTTTTTAGTTGGTGACTCTTTCATTCTTGAAGACCCTGTAGCCGCAGAAGTGGCACAGCGTCTCCTCCTCATCTGACCAGAGCTCAACATCCTCCCCGCATTCAGGACATGTGATGAGCTCAGGGAAAGGTGAGTATTTCTCAGAACAGGCAGGTCTTTCCTTAAACTCCGACTTTTTCATTTGCCTTCCTCCAGCCTTCCCTCGACAGCCTCTCCATCCTTGTGGTGGCCCATTCCTTGAGCTCCTCAAGGTATCTCCGGGGATTTATCTTTGCAAGCTTCATTATCTCTGTCCTTTCCACTACACTGTCCAGATGGTCTGTGGGATAGATCCCACGCCATGTACAGTAGCCCTCGTCAAAGATAAAATCAGGGGTTATGTTGTGGACACCTGTCTCTATCTTCTGCGCTTGGAATCTTGCGATATCCATATCGTATTCGATAATCCAGCCGTTGTCAGCCACCATCGTCTCTGAATTGAATTTGATGCCGCTGGAACACTGCGGACAGTAAAGCCCGCTTATGACCTCACCTGACATTATCTCGTCTTTGAAGTTGAAGCCTGCCAGGCCGTTTCCGCAGCTACAGTTTATTTCGTATGCCATGCACATATCTAACTCCTCCTTCTTAGTTCGTAAAGAACCTGTCGAGGATGCCCTTTAGCATCCTTGCGTGTCTTGCCTCGTCTCTCGATGACTCGTCAAAGAAGTCATGAGCGGGATCGCAGTTACACTCCCTTGCCTTTTTGCAGCCTCTTTCTTGCCCTTGTTTGCGCCGATCTCGCCCTGGAGCATCTTCTCGAGGTTTTCCTTTGTGCTCTTTGAGATGAGGCCATTCATCTCTGCGAACTGGGCTGCATGTTCTGCCTCTTCCCATGCAATTGTCTTTAGCATCTCTGCCACCTCAGGATAGCCGTCCCTTTGGGCCTGCCTTGCCATCGCAAGGTAGAGACCGACCTCCTTGCATTCCCCGTTGAAGTTCCCCGTCACAGCATCCTCTACCTCTGTGCCTTTCGATACACCTATCTCATGTTCATTGATAAGCTCCATCTTAACCTCCAATCTGATTTCTAATCAGGAGTCAAAGACTCCTTTTAATTGTTGTTAAAAGGGCGACAAACCTTCTTATCGCCGCCGATCTAATCATTACCCCCAAAAATCTTGTGATTTTTCGGGGCCCCTATTCCCTCTTCGAGCCACGGGGGCATATCTATACCTGCCTGCGAAAAGAATCTCATTAATGCGACCTTGCTCCCGATCACGGCTACCGGGCTGAGGTCTGTTCTGATCCTTTCCCAGAAGCTTTTGAACGCCGCTTCTTCATTCCCGACGGAGAGGATATTCCCTGAATCGTCAATCGCAAAGCCGCTTGACTTTGCAATAGGTTTTATCCTTTCAGGGCCGTAAATACCAAACTGCCTTTTCAGGAGAAGTTCTGCTGCATCTTTATAGACCCCCATAGTTTTACCTCCTTTCCAGCCATGCAAGGTCATTAACTTCTACATATTGTCCACATGGAAGGTCTTTTAATGCCGCTATATAAGCCTTGACCTTATCCCCTGAAATTATTGAGCCATGCTGAGGGCATATCATAGAGATGTCGAGCCTCTCCAGCTTTTCCATGGCACGCCTCAGATGGTCGGAATGGGCCATATAGTTTTCGTGGAATGCCTTTACTGCCTTCGAGATACCAGTCTTTTGCATAGAGATTCCAGTCATAGGATATTCCCCCAAAGACATCGCTTGAAAACAGGACCTTCGATTTTTCATCATAGGTCATTATGGCCCCTGGAAAATGTAAATAAGGCGTATATATAAACCTCAAGGTCCTTCCGCTCTTAAGGGTCAATTTCCATCCATTCTCGTCGACCCTGTAATATTCGCTCCTTGTGCCATAAAATGGGATCAAAAACCAGGCACGGGAATGGGTCACTATCTTCAGGCTGCCTCCAAGCCCGTAGACCATCTCCTCGAACTTCGGGGTGTTGGGGCAGAGGTCAAGGTCCTGGTGGTGGAGGATGATGTACCTGATGTTCTTAATAGGTGCTACCTGAACGACCTTCTCAAGGACTATGGGGAAATGCGGGATCGAGCCCGGGTCGATAAGGACCACCTCATCACCATCCTTGATCAGGTAGGGATTTGACCTGAAGGCCCCCTCCTTTTCCGCCCATCCAACCCAGTAAATGTCCTTTGCAACCTCAACCGCCTTATTTACATCAAAGTCATTTTTTCATGTCTCCTCCTTAGAATGTTTATTTCAGTGCCTCATAGACCCTTCCTACCAGCTTTGCAGAGGGCTTGAGGGTCTTATCCCCTTCCTCCTTCCATTTTGACGGGCAGCCTTCATCCGTATGCTTTGCGAGATGGAGGTTGGCCTTGAACTTCCTCATCAGCTCATCGATGTTCCTGCCCATGTTGTAGTAGTTCACCTCTGAGTTAAGGAGCTTGCCCTCAGGGCTGATTATGAATGTCCCTCTCAGGGCAAGGCCTGTTGCCTCGTCATATACACCAAACATCCTTGAGACCTTCCCTGTGGGATCTGCAGCCATCGGGTATTTCACATCGGCGAGCATCTTCTCATCCCTCTGCCATGCGAGATGGACAAACTTTGTGTCTGTGCTGACCGTGATGACCTCAGCCCCCATCTTCTTGAATCTCTCATACTGCTCTGCCAGAGCAGCAAATTCTGTAGCTCAAACGAATGTAAAGTCCGCAGGATAGAAGACGAGTATCGTCCATTTCTTGTTCGCCTTTAGCGTCTCAAGACTGACCTCACCAAAATCACCCTTTGACGGCTCGAAGGTCTCGAGCTTAAAATCCGGGACCATCTGTCCCACCTGTAAACCGCAGCAATTCTCACCCATTTTAATACCTCCTGAATTGATCTTCTCTTGGCGGCTCACACCGCCTTTATCATCTGGACGGCAAAGCCTGTCCTACCTGTTTCTGCATCACGCCCTTTTCTCCGCATTTAGGGCACTTCTGAGGTTTGCATCTTCCTTCAACCTTTGCACCGCATTTGCTACATTTAAAGACCGCCATTTATATCACCTCCTACTAAGAATTTATGTTATAAGATTTATATAAACGGGTTTTACCCGTTAAATTTGGAAAGGCAGGAGAACTCCATATCACCTGGGTCTTTGAACCCTTAAAGGAGTCTGTTCCCTGCCTCCCAAAGCCATAATAGGTTGATTGGGTCTTTGAACCCTCGTCACCGTGGAGGATTGGCCGGGAGGCTCCCCCTGCCTTACTTAAATACCCTTTTATGGAGGTACTATTATGAGTAAACTGTTTGTTGGTATCGATGTCTCCAAGGATTCTTTCTCCGCTACAGGCATTGACCCTAAAGGCAATCTCTGTTTTTCCCTGTCTGCCGCTATGGATAAAGAAGGCTTCTCCGCACTGATGAAGGCTATTACCTCTAACTGTAATGACCTTTCTTTTGTCTTGATAGGCATGGAATCCACAGGCTGCTACCATATCAATCTCTTTTCTTTCCTGTCTGACAGAGGAGCCAATACGGTCGTCATTAATCCTTTGTTGATCTCCAATTTCGCCAAAATCTCCCTGCGTAAGACTAAAACCGATAAAAAAGACTCCTTGACTGTCGCCAGATTCCTCCTCGCTCATGAGGATTCCATTAAGCAGTTTTCTATCTCTCAGGACACTAAAGATTTCAGGGATATTGCCAGAGAAAGAGAGTCTATCTCTCACCTTATCGCTTCTACTAAAAACGAGATTAAAAGGATCCTGCAAACCACCTTCCCTGAATTGGAGTCCATCTGTAATGTCTTCACAGTTACGATGCTTCTTTTTCTTAAAGAATTCCCTTCTGCCCGCTTTATCAGAGCCTCTAATGCTAAGGTTATTGCAGAAGCCCTTGAGCGCTGTGGCAGAGGCAGAAGAGTCTCTATCAACGCTGATGAGATTATTAAGGCTGCTAAAAATTCTATAGCCTCTGATAGCCTCGCTAAGGAGCTTATCCTGCCAGAGAAGATCTCTTTGCTTCTTCATCTCATGGAGCAGCTTGATAAAATTACGGACATCCTCTGTAATCTCTGTGAGTCCATCGCAATTCAGGAATTGGAGATTATTACTTCTATTGACGGCATCAGCAATTCCACAGGAGCTGCTTTCCTTGCTGAGATAGGCGATATCAGTAACTTCTCCTCTCATAAGTCTCTTATTGCCTTTGCAGGAATTGACCCCACTGTCTATCAATCGGGTAAGTTTCAGGGTACAAGCAGAATCTCTAAAAGGGGCAACCGTCATCTCAGAAGACTTGTCTATCTTATGACCATTGGAGTTATCCGTTGTAATGCCTTCTTTAAGGCTTATTTCCTTAAAAGAAGAAAAGACGGCCTGCCTTTTAGAAAGGCTGTCATGGCTACTGCCCATAAGCTGCTTAGAACTATTTTTGCTATGCTTTCTCATAATGTTAAATTCCATGTCAAGGAGGTTAATTCTTTATAGTTGACTCCTTT
>DAISHO010000006.1:0-17369 GCA_036822495.1 Thermodesulfovibrionales bacterium | reverse complement strand
ATACACCTTTTTTTGTCCCTTTTGCAAATTTACACAGAAGATTTTACACTACCACAACAAAGAGGACATGCCTTTCTGGATTGTGGTGCATGGCACCTTTTTCGTGAAATAGATGAGCTGAGATAACCTTTATCTCCTCCTCACTTAAAACTTCCTTAAGTTCGTCTTCTGTCCATGTGAAATATCCTCCTTCATCATCAGGGGTCACATCAGCACCCTGTGAGGCATAGAACCCTCCCTCTGGAGCAGCAAGAGTTTCAAATATAAAATCTATAATCCCTTCAGCCACTTCTTTGAAATATTCATTTCCTGTAAGGCAGAAGGCATCTATATAGTTTCTCAACAACCAGGCATTATCATCAGCCATTTTTTCAAAATGGGGTATTATCCAGGCGCTGTCTGTCGAATATCTGTGGAATCCTCCTCCAAGCTGGTCATGAATTCCACCTTTTGCCATAGCAGTAAGGGTTCTGGTGACAATATCGGTAAAAAAATTATCTTTTCCCTCCAAAAAGGCCCTGTTGATTAGAAACTCTATTGCGCCACACAGAGGAAATTTCGGTGAGGTGCCAAATCCACCATTCTGAGGGTCATAGGTCGAGATTATTGAGCCTTTTGCCCTTTCGAGCAAATCTTGAGATATCCTGCCACTGTTACTTTCGCCACTAACTGTCTTTGTTTTATCTGAAAGGGCTTTGAGGAGTTCTGAACTATACTCTATGACCTTGCTTTTATTTTTTCTATAAAAATCAACAACAGCATGAAGGATTTTTTTAAACCCGGGCCTTCCATATCTATCATCAGGAGGGAAATAGGTGCCTCCAAAAAAAGGTTTTCCATCTGGAGTAAGGAAGACACTAAGGGGCCAGCCACCTGTGCCAGAAATAATCTGAACAGCCTTCTGGAAACGCCTGTCTACATCAGGCCTTTCGTCTCTGTCAAGCTTTATGCAAACATAGTTTTTGCTAAGTATATCTATAATCTCATCGTCATTAAAACATTCCGCAGCCATTACATGACACCAGTGACACCATATAGCCCCTGAACTGAGAAATACAGGTTTATCCTCACTCTTTGCCTTCTCAAAGGCCTCTTCGCCCCAGGGATACCAATCTATTTTCTGAGTTGCCGAATGCCTGAGATAGGCAGATTTTTCATTAATGAGTCTGTTCAAAGGATTACCTCAACTATTACATTCACTACCAAATTTGTCATCTTTAATTATAACAGATATCATTTCTGTCTGAGTCAGCTGGAGATAAAGCAGAAGTCAGTGCAACAGAGCAGCAGTTCTTGAGGAATAAATTTTTTCCATAATATCCTGCTGCTCTATTTTCTGATCCCTGTTTCGCCATAGAGCCCGCAGCGTGTAGCCCCATCCCTCCCCCTTACCTCAAGGTAGAACTCCCCTTAAAGTAAGACAACTCCCTTTAATCCCCTCTCTTAAGGTAAGAGGAGGTAGGGGGGAGTTACTTAGTGCTGGCTTGTTTAAATTCAAAGGAATTATGTAATATTTATCTAAATGGAAATGAGAAGGATTCTTATTGTTGATGACGAGAAGGACCTTGTTGAACTTCTTTCCTATAACCTTAAGAAGGAGAGATTCTCAATTGATGCCTCCTATGACGGTGATGATGCCCTCATTAAGCTTAAGAATAATAAATATGATCTGATAATCCTCGACCTGATGCTTCCTGGTATGGACGGCTTAGAGATTCTGCGATTTATCCGTTCAAAGAAAGAACTCTCATCTCTCCCTGTTCTTATGCTTACAGCAAAAGGGGAGGAGACAGACAGGGTCATTGGCCTTGAGATGGGTGCTGATGATTATGTGACAAAACCCTTCAGCCCAAGAGAGCTCATAGCAAGGGTAAAGGCATTACTGAGAAGGACAGCCCGAAAGCCTGAGGAACCTGTCCAGGGAATCCTGAAGCTTGGAGATCTTGAGATAGACAGGGAGAGATATGCTGTCAGAATAAAAGGGAAAGAGGTAAGACTGAGTGCTACAGAGTTTAAGCTTTTACTTTACCTTGCAGAGAGAAAAGGAAGGGTCTTCACAAGGGAGCAACTCCTTGATGCAGTCTGGGGGAATGAGGTCTTTGTAGAGCCGAGGACAGTGGATGTCCATATAAGGAGATTAAGGGCTCAGATAGAGGATGATCCATCTAATCCAAGATATATTAAGACAAGAAGGGGAGCGGGGTACTATTTTGAAGACCAGGGCATTAATATGCTATCTCCTGATAACCATAATTCTTATTTCCGGTCTTGAGGTATATCTATCTCTTTTTTTAAAGAGGTATTACATTTCAAGACTGAAGGAAGAGCTTTTCATACAGGCAGAACTTATTAAAGACCTCCTCCCTGAAAAAAAAGAGCTTGACACCTTCTGTAAAAAATATAAGGAGATAACAGGTGCAAGGATTACAGTGATTGATCCTGCAGGCCGTGTGCTTGGAGATTCTGATCAATCAGCCCCGAAAATGGAAAACCATATTGATAGGCCAGAGATTAAAGATGCTATGTTTTCAGGCAGAGGGTCTTCAGTCAGGTTCAGCAATACTATTAAGAAAGACTTTTTATATGTTGCTCTCCTTTATAAAGGACTATTCGTAAGGCTTTCCAGACCCCTTGATACAGTTAACTCAGAGATAACCCGAATCAGGATGCCCGTAATGCTGTCAACTCTTCTTGCTCTCATCCTTGTTGCCCTTATCTGGAGCTATCAATCAAAGAGACTTAGAAGGGAGATTGGAGAGATTATAGAATTCGCAGATAAAGTGGCTGCTGGCAATTCTGGCAGTCTTTTTATCGAGAATGAAGGAGAACTGAGCAGACTTGGATCCCACATCTCCTATATGGCAGGAGAACTACAGAAAAGACTTGAAGAGGCAAAAAAGGAAAAACAGACTGTAGAAGGTGTATTAAAGAACATGAAGGAAGGACTCTTGATAGTTGACGAGAAGGATTCGGTTCTTCTTATGAATGAGAGTCTGAGGAAACTCCTCGGAGTTGCCTCAGTTAAAGAGGGAATGACATCCGCAGAGATATTGAGAAATGCAGAAATTATCTCATTGATTGAGGAATCGAGGCAATTAAATGATACAATCTCACGGGAGATTTTCCTGCCAGCAGTCTCGGGCAGAGATGAGCTATATCTATCAGTAACAGCATCACCTGTTGAACTCTTAGAGAACAGGAGAGGAATTATAATTACATTCTATGACATTACAAGACTTAAAAGGCTTGAGCAGGTGAGGCGAGATTTTGTAGCCAATGTTGCCCATGAGATAAAGACACCAATAACAGCAATAAAGGGATTTGCTGAGACCCTCCTTGATGGAGCAATTAATGACAGGGAAAGTGCTATGAGATTCCTTGGGATAATGAAAAAACACAGTGAAAGACTGAACTCCCTCGTATCTGACCTCCTGACCCTTTCAGCGATAGAGCAGGGCGAGATAAAACTCGAGATAGCTGAGCTAAATATTTCTGAGTTGATAGATTCCCTCTTTGCATTAATCGAGAAAAAGGCTCAGGCCAAAGGGCTTTATCTTAAGAAGATAATCCCAGAAGATATGCCTTTGATTAGGGCAGACAGGGACAAGCTATTCCAGATACTCATTAATCTTCTAGACAATGCTATAAAATTTACAGACTTTGGTGGAGTAACAGTGGGTGTTGAGAGGAGTGGGGATAGAATAACTCTATATGTTGAAGATACAGGCTGTGGTATAGAAAAGAAACACCTCTCAAGGCTTGGTGAGAGATTCTACAGGGTGGATAGATCAAGGTCAAGAGAGCTCGGAGGCACAGGTCTTGGCCTTGCCATAGTAAAGCACCTCGTTAAGGCTCATGGTTGGGAAATGGATATAGAAAGCACCCCGAATGTAGGGACTAAGGTTAAGATAGGCCTCAGGCTTCAGGCTTAAGGTTTAAGGTCGGGCTTTAGGCGACAGGGTTCAAAATATTAGGTAAAATTCTATAGCCTAAACAGCCTGTAGCCTGTGATATACTGAAGTATGGGTCTTTCTGATATTGCAGATCGATATGAACTTCATTTTATCCTTCTCTTTGGCTCAAGGGCTGCTGGAACTGCTACCAACGAGAGCGATGTAGATGTGGCTGTCTATGGAAGGCACATCCTGACTGAAACAGAAAAAATCAAGCTTGTAGTTGAGCTTTCCCCTTTCTTCAAGACAGAAAAGATCGACCTGGTAGATATAAAAACTGCCCCTCCCCTTTTAAGAAAAAAGATATTTGATGCCTATAAAGTAATATACCTCAAAGACGCCAGTTTGCTTTATCAGATAGAATTAACGAGTCTCTATGAGTATAAAGAGCAGGGTATCATTTATGAGATGAGACATGAGAGGTTAAAGGAAGCCTTACATGATAGATAGACACTTTATAGAAACAAAACTCTCATATATCCAATCATACTGTGTTGAGCTTGACAATATTCTGGTGTTTACGGATATAGAAATAAAAAGAGACTTTATAAAACTGAGGGCACTGGAGAGGATACTTCAGCTCATAGTGGATGAGATTATAGATATAAATAACCATATCATCCGTTATTACCCTTTATCAATACCTGAGGATTTTCAGAGCAGTTTCAAGGTCCTTGCAGAGCGCAAAATCTTTCCAGAAGAATTTGCAGAGAAGATTGCACCAGTTGTGGGTTTAAGAAACAGGCTTGTTCACAGGTATGAAAAGATTAATATTGATCTACTGCTACAGGCCATCCGTAAAAATAAAGAAGATTTTAATGAATACACCAGATACATCTTTAATTTCATTAATAATTGAATAACCCATGAATAGTGAACAAAACTCTAAATTCCTCTGGGGCGTAGCCACATCTGCCTTTCAGCTTGAGGGCTCCCCTTATGCAGACTGGACATCCTGGGATTCCATATTAAGTTCAAAACCAGAGGTTACAAATCATTACACTTTGTACAAAGAGGACCTTAACTTATTAAAAGATCTCGGAGTAAATGCCTATCGCTTCTCTATTGAGTGGAGCAGAATACAGCCGAGAGAAAATGTATGGGATGATGAAGTGGTTGCCCACTATCAAGATATTGTTGATATTTTAATCAGCAATAACATAGAGCCTGTGGTTACACTTCACCATTTCACTCACCCCCTTTGGTTTATCAAAAAATATCCATGGCATGAAGATACATCAATAGGGAAATTTCTGAGCTATACAGAGAGATTGGTCTCTTCAATAAAGAAAGTGAGATACTGGATCACCTTTAATGAACCCTATGTCCTACTCCTCGGTGGTTATCTTGAAGGCTGTATGCCGCCAGGGATAAAAAATCCCGAACTAACAATAAAGGCACTGAAAAACATCCTTACCTGTCATGGCATAACATATGATATTATTCACTCCAAAAATCCTGATGCAATGGTAAGTGTGGCCCATAATATGGCCGTATTTTCTCCCTGGAGGAGATGGAATCCTCTGGACAGATTGCTTTCAAAGATTGCAAGGTATTTTTATAACCATTCCCTTGTTGATGCCTTTACGACAGGGAATCTGAACATTAGGTTTCCCTTCACAAGGGAGATAAACCTTAAAGTGCCTATAGAGGGAAAGCTTGATTTCTTCGGTATTAATTATTACACAAGGATTCATATACGTTTTAATCCTTTCAAAAAGATGGGTATTGAATTGAGACACAGGGACATTGACGGCTATGGTCTTACCGATTTAGGATGGGAGATTCATCCTCGAGGTCTTGAAAAGGTGCTGAGATATGCCTCAAAACTCAAAGTTCCCTTGATAATAACTGAAAATGGCATCGCAACTCATGATTCCCAGAAAAAAATAAAATTCATGAAACACCATATAGATATCCTCGAAAGATGCATTGAAGAAGGCATTGATGTAAGGGGTTATTTCTACTGGTCATTAATCGACAACTATGAATGGCTTCAAGGACTCGATGCGAGATTCGGTCTATACAAAGTAGATTTTAATACCCTCGAGCGTAAACCAACTACTGCAGCAACCTATTATTCCTATCTGATAAAAAGCAGGAATTTCAATGTCAGGGACAGATAGGGCTTTTTTTAGGGATATCCATGAAAAGGACACAAGAGATTAGAAGAAGCCTTCATAATAACCTCGATTTAACAGAAATTTAACCCATCCTTCAAATTCCTGTAACTTTAAAAAACTATTATAGAAACAGCATTAAGGTAAATATTTTAGCAAAAGTTAATCAGATAAATGTTACTGTGTGATTTCCATATCCACACAAAATACTCTGATGGTTCTTTGGAGTTAGAGAAGACCATTGATATTTTTGGTCAGGCAGGTTTTGATGTAATAGCAATAACTGATCATGTAGTTAATGGTGACAATTTTATAGGTAAATTTGCCCATCGCTTTAAACTTTCTATTACAGAGAAAAATTTTAGTGAATACATGGCTCACATCAGACTGGAGGCTCAAAGGGCCTGGAAAAAGTATGAAATGCTTGTTATCCCCGGCATAGAGATCAGCAAAAACTATATATCTTCAGAAAAATCAGCACATATCCTCATTATAGATATAAAGGATTTCATCCCTGCGTGTATGAACTATGAAAGTATCTTTCTTGAGGCAAAAAAACAGGATGCCCTCATAGTTGCATGCCATCCCCACCACATGTCAGACAACAGCAGGGCCACATTATTTCTCTGGAACAACAGGGATAAATATGCCAGATATATTGACGCCTGGGAGATTGCCAACAGGGATGATGTATTCAATGTGATCAGTCTTAAGAAATATCCTTATATAGCAAACAGCGATTTTCATAAACCAAGGCATCTGTATTCATGGAAAACGCTACTGAACTGTGAAAAAGACATTGAGTCTATAAAACAATGCATAAAAAACAACAAAGGGGTTGCCATAACCCTTTTCAGAAATTAAGGAGGAAGAGATGATAATTTTTTGGATATTTGTAAGTGTGGTTATTATCGGACTAATCGGTTATGGTCTTCAGATACTATCGGTTCGTTCTCATCTGTATTCCACAGGTAGGATCGGTAAACGGAATCCCCTCTCCGAATTCTATCCTCCTATCTCTATCCTCAAGCCCCTCAAGGGTCTCGATGATAGCCTTTTTGATAACCTTGCAAGCTTCTGTACTCAGGATTATCCAGAATATGAAATAATATTTTCGCTTCAGGATCATAATGACCCTGCCTATAAAGTAGCAAAAAAAATAAAGGAGAGATATCCTGAGAGGAATATCTCTATAATAGTTGAGCGAACCAATACAGGACTTAATCCCAAGGTCAATAATCTTATACCTGCGTACAAAGCATCAAAATATGATTATGTACTTATCAGTGATAGTAATGTAATGGTGGAAAGAGATTATCTAAAAGAGATAGTTAAACATATGGAAGACCCTGATGTCGGACTTGTGAGTAATGTTATAAAAGGTGTTGGAGGAAATAGCATCGGCTCTATATTAGAGAACCTTCATCTGAATTCATTTATTTTAGGAAGCGTATGCTTCTTAGATAGATTCTTGAAAATGCCATGCGTAATAGGCAAATCCATGCTGATTAGGAAAGGTGACCTTGAGGCCATAGGCGGGGTTATTACCGTCAAGGATGTCCTTGCAGAGGACTATGTTATAGGTGAGAGGATTCATAAAATAGGGAAAAAGGTTGTACTCTCAAATTATGCAATAAAGAATGTAAATGTATACTGGAGCATTAAGAAATTCCTTAATAGACATACAAGATGGGGAAGGCTCAGATGGAGACTTGGAGGGCTCAGATATATTTCTGAACTTATTGGTAATCCTGTGTTTATATCCTGTTTACCAATACTTTTTGATGCATCGAGGGTAACAATTTTCTTTGCACTTTCTGTATCCCTAATCAAAGTCATGGGAGATTTATATCTCGGGAAGATAATTAACTCAGGTTCAAGCCCAGTTGTTTATATTTTATCTCCTGTAAAGGATATACTAATAGGTCTCATTTGGTTTGTGCCAATCCTGAGCAACACAGTTGTGTGGAGGGGTAACAGATACATTATTGGAAAGGATTCCATGCTTTCACCATGTCCTGAGACAGGCCTATGGTCATGGAGATACAGGATTATCGATACAATAAAGGCAAGGTTTGCATAATAAGGCTATGAAGATGGCGATACTCGGCGATATCCATGGAAACATTGAGGCACTGAAGGCAGCATATAACGCAGCAATATCTAAAAAGGTCGATAAGATATACCATCTCGGGGACCTCGGAGGTTATGCACCCTTTATAAATGAGGTTGTTGACTTTCTCATTGAACACAAGATTGAAGGTGTTCAGGGCAATTATGATGAGGCTGTAGCAAATGATAAAGAGCATTGTGGATGCAGATATGAAGACCCTTTACAGGCAGAGATGGCAACCCTGTCTTTTGAATGGACCAAGAGGCATACAACTCAAAGGAGTAAGGATTATATGAGAAGACTCCCTTTCGAGATAGCATTTTCAGTTCATAACAAAAGGGTAAAGATATTTCATGCCACTCCTATAAAGAATAATCTATACTGGTATTATGACAGGGATGAAGATTTTTTTCTCAAGATGGCAAGAAAGGCAGATGCAGACATTATGATCTATGGACATACCCATATTCCTTACAGAAAGGATATTGATAATAAGGTATTCATAAATGCTGGAAGCGTTGGAAGACCAAAAGACAGAGACCCCAGAACATGCTTGTGTATAGTAGATATTACCTCTGATAATGTGGAAACAGAATTTTTGAGAATCCCCTATGATATTGAGAAAATAGCATCTGCCATTATCAAAAGTGGTATGCCTTCATATTTTGCAGAGAAATTACGACAGGGCAGATAATAAAACCTTAAACCAAAAATTAACCTCCGTTTCATTATCATGTAACATTCCTCTGATAAGCTGATTAATAAAAGGAGGTGATAAATATGTGTCCTATGTTTAATAATGGTATATGCCAGATTGCAGGTATAGAGCCAGAGAATGTAGGAGTCTGCATATGGGAGTCCTGTTATAAAGATGATCACGAAAACTGTAAGCTGTATGTTGTAGGCTCTCTCATAGATTGTGAAAGATTAGAAAGATTATTAGAGGCAGCATGAAAGATTACAAAGTAAAGCCCTGACGGGTTTTTTAAAATAACTCAAGGAGGTTTATGTATGAAAAAAAAGCTTGATTCATCTGCTTTTGTTAAACGAGGGGTTATTCATTGTCCGCATCAACGGGAACGAGGGATCCCTATACGATGTATAGCATTGTTGTCTTTCATGGCAAGAGGAGAATCTGTTCTGAGATTGTTTCGGATGAACCCATTAGCATCCTGGCCAGCCAGAGAGGTTTCAGAATAAACTAAAGATGCGGGAGGGCAGGATATGATATGTCATTTTCTTGAAAAGGACAGCAGTGACATTTACTGCAAAGCTGTTGGGGTGAATGTGGAATATATAGAGGGCGCTGATATAAATATGTGTATGAGCAATAAATATAAAGGTTGTGTCATATTGAATGCCTCTCAACAAAATGAAAAAATAATCGTAAGGCTTAAAGACCCTATTAATTTGGAACGTACTTTGTCTTCTCAGAGGTCATAAATGGGGAAATTGCAGGACGAGTTGTTGGTTGGAAAACTGATTACATCTAGAGAATATGTCTATCCTTATATCAATGTTAAAAATGTGGCCGATAGGTTTTTTAACTCTGCTTACTTAGATGCAATAGCGATAGTTGAAGGCAGAGAACCCGTAGGGCTTGTAACAAGGCCAAAACTTCTTTTCACATTGCTCAAAAGATATGGATTCGAGCTATACGGAAGAAAGCCAATCATAACGATAGCGGACACAGAACCTCTTATAATACATGAGGAGGAAAGACTTGATCTTGCCCTTGATAAGGCGTTGGAGAGACCAGCAGAGAACGTTTATGACGAGATTGTTATAGTAGATAACGGCGGTTGTTACATAGGGCTTCTCTCTGTAAAACAGATGGTAATCCAACAGAGCAATGCCCTCGCAAATAGCATTGTTCAGAAGGAACTGGCAAATGAAAGGGCAAAGGAGTTAGAGAAACTCAGCAAGATAAAGTCACAATTTATAGCGAATGTTACACACGAACTCAGATCACCTGTAAACGTCATAATTGGACTGGCTGAACTTATGAGGATATCCCTTGAAAGGGGAAACATTGATCAGTTAAAGGACCGTCTATCACTGTTGATGTCCAGCGCAACCAATCTCAGGGCAATTATAACTAACATCCTCGACCTATCAAAGATTGAGGCAGGGAAGATGGAGATCATTTATGAGACTTTCGATATAGTAACAATACTCCGCGAAGTGGCTGAGACCACGCGCATACTTGTCGGAAATAAGCCTATTGATGTAGAGGTAGTTGCGCAGGACGGACCACTGTTTATTGTATCTGATCCGGTCAAAGTCAGGCAGATACTGACCAATCTTACAAGCAATGCAGCAAAATTTACAGAAAAAGGCAGAATTGTTATAGCACTTAGCACTGAAAGTGGAAGACTCAGGATTGCAGTCAGTGACACAGGGAGAGGGATAAAGGAGGAAGACCTTGATAAACTTTTTATGGCATTCAGCCAACTGGAGGATACAAAGACCAAAAGACATGAGGGGACAGGGCTTGGTTTAGCTATAACAAAAAATCTTGTAGACATGTTAGGTGGTAGCATTTCAGTTTCAAGCAAATTTGGCGAAGGAACGACATTTGATTTCTATTTACCTTTAAAGCCAAAGGAGGCAGTCTATGGAAATAAGTAAAAAGAAAATATTAATTATCGATGATGATGAAAGACATCTCACTTGCATAAGAGATTTACTGGAGGAAGAAGGCTACGAGGTAATTATCCATCAATATGCCTTCGGAGCTACTAATCTTATAAAGACTTTACGGCCTGACCTTGTTTTGCTTGATATTAATATGCCTGCCCTTTCAGGTGACAGATTGTCATCGCTTCTCCTTTCCAACGATAAGACAAGGAATGTGCCTATTGTGTTTTATTCATCAAATGATGAGGACAGTCTCAGGAAAGCAGTATCCGATTACGGGGTCAGAGGATATATCTGTAAGGGTGACATCTTTGAGCTGAAGAAAAAGGTAGCCCGTTATCTAAGTCAATCGGGGTCTCTACAAGACTAACAGGGAGACATTAAGGCAATTACTTGGGGAAGGGGTGAGTGCCCAGAGGATGTCCAACATAGTGAAGGGCCTTGATGAAGAGGTAAAGAAGTACTACAGTCGTAAGCTTCAGGACTTTGACTTTTTGGGGACCCCGGTAGCCCTGCTTTTTGGAGTATCTGCTCTATTATCTTGTAAGGCTCACTCTTATTATTCGGAATCAATGGCCTTTTGTGTCAACTGTTACTTAAGCCACTCTTTCTATACCATGGTTTATTAGACTTGTACTGGTGGTGATGTCCTAACCTGAAAGAGTGACCTTGACAAAAAAGCATCTTTATGTTATCTTATTGATATTGAATTTCAATATCATAGAAAGGGGGTGAAAACATGAAAATGGCTATTTCTTTAGCTACATTAGCCACTCTGCTTGTATTTGCTTCGTTCTCGTTTTCCGAAGAGGTAACCTACAGGAAGCACATCAAGCCTTTATTTGACGCTAAGTGCTCAGCCTGTCATGGACCCGATTCACCTGAATACCAGGCCTTCAAGGAAGAAAAGGATAAGTGGCTTTCTAAAGGAAAGGGACCGAGAATGGATACATACAGCCATCTCATCTTCTATACTGCCTGGCCAGATACAGGGGCATTAATGAGAAGGCTTGATGATGGTAAGACAACAGGAAAAGCAGGCAATATGTATCAGTATCTTGGCTCAACGGAAGATGAGAGACAGCAAAATCTCAAGCTTTTTAAAGAATGGGTTGGCAACTGGATCCTGAAGAGATGGGCAGAGATAACAAAAGAAGAGATGGACGGCATTAAAGTCAGATATTAAAAACAAAAAGAGGGGCGTGTATTATTCGCCCCTCTTTTTAAAATCTATTAATTGATATTTAGTCTCATTATTGGAGGGTTTATGTGTGTAGCTTTAATTGGTGGAATGGATAGGCTTGAAAGGAATTATATAAATGAGGCTGAAAAGGTTGGGATTGACCTTAAGGTATTTACAAAACCCGAGTCCCGAATTGCCTCAAAAATTAGGAATGTAGATGCACTGGTGATTTTTACAAATAAGGTGTCTCATAGGGCTAAAAAGGAGGTGATAGGAATAGCAAAAGCAAGAAATATCCCTGTTTTTATGTATCACTCATGCGGAATTTGCACATTAAGGGATTGTTTAATGTGCTTAAAATATATCAAAGCTCATAAAATTAATCAACAACGAGGAGAACAAACAAATGAAGTTAAGAGGGTTAAGGTTTAAAGGTTTAGGGTTATTTTTAGTTTTTGTTTTTTCACTATTGGCGGCTCACTTTTCACTAATCACTGTCTCCTATGCCGCCCATCCTTTAATAACAGACGACACAGGCACACAAGGGAAGGGAAAAGTACAGATAGAGATAAACAGTGAATTTAGCAGGGATAAAGAAAAAGAAGATGGAGTAACAATAAAAGAAAGTGGTGGTGAAGTAACAACAATAATGTCTTATGGGATAACAGACAATGCTGATATTGTTTTAGGAGTTCCTTATCGATGGTTCATGATAAAAGAGGATGGAGATACGGCAGGAAAAGAGGATGGCCTTTCTGACATATCTTTAGAGCTTAAATGGAGGTTTTTAGAAAAGGAAGGATTAAGTCTTGCCTTAAAACCTGGTATAACCCTTCCAGTAGGAGATGAAGATAGGGGATTAGGTACTGGCAGGGTTACTTATAGTCTATTTTTCATAACAACAAAGGAGGTAGAACCCTGGGCATTTCATCTGAATTTAGGATATATAAGGAATGAAAACAAGGTTGATGAAAGAAGAGACCTATGGCATATCTCACTGGCATCAGAGGTGGAAGTTATCAAAGACCTGAAAGCAGTTGCAAATATTGGTTTAGAGAGAAATTTCGACAGAGATTCCAATACACATCCAGCCTTTATCCTCGGTGGTTTAATTTACTCTATAAACGAGAATTTTGATATTGATTTTGGCGTCAAAGGTGGGCTTAACAAGCCTGAGATGGATTTAACATTTCTTGTAGGGATGACATTAAGGTTTTAGGAGGTATTTACATGATACCGCTGGGACTTTTATCGGAAGGGCAAAAGGCAGAGATTATGGAAGTAAAGACGCAAATGCGTCAAGCGGCGAGCGTGGAAGGTCAATTGCATAAAGCACAACTTAAGTCGCACAACGCAATTTGCCATGCAGAAGATATGGGACTACGTATCGGAAAGATAGTAGAGGTTTTGAATAATAAAGGACGTGGTCCGCTTCTTTTAAAAGTGGATGAATCACGTATAGCCATAGGCCGCGGCATGGCTATGAAGATAATGGTAAGGAGGATAGAAGGATGAACCTATCAATGCTTAAACCCGGAGAAGTCGGGAAGATTACAAAGATAGGCGCTATAGGCCCTTTGAAAAGAAGGCTTATGGATATGGGCATTCTCGTGGGTGAAGAAGTAAAGGTAGAAAAGATAGCACCCCTTGGAGATCCGATTGAAGTAACAATTAAGAACTATAACCTTTCTTTAAGAAAGAAAGAGGCTGAAGGGATAGAAGTAGAGGTGATAAGATGAGTCAGACAGTCATTAGTCAAGAGTCAAAAACCGAGAAAAAAACGATAACAGTAGCTGTTGCTGGTAATCCAAATTCAGGAAAATCTACTCTCATAAATGCAATTGCAGGCACAAGGCTTTATGTTGGTAACTGGCCCGGAGTCACTGTTGAAAAGAAAGAGGCATTGTTTGAGTATGAAGGAAGGAAAATAAAATTAATTGATCTGCCCGGCACATACAGCCTGAGCCCCTATACTCAGGAAGAGATAATAGCAAGGGACTATCTTGTTCATGAAAGGCCTGATGTAATTATCAATGTGGTTGATGCCACAAACTTAGAGAGAAATCTCTATCTCACAGTGCAGTTGATGGAACTGGGTATCCCTATTGTCATGGCATTAAACATCTATGATGAGGCTGAAAAAAAGGGCTATAAGTTCGACATCAGGTCTATGGGTGAGATGTTAGGGATCAAGGTCATTCCTACTATAGCAACAAAGAAAAAGGGACTGGATGAACTGCTAAAGGCAGTTATTGAAGCTGCTGATGCAGTATCTTTGCACCTGCCAAAACAGTTGAACTATGGCACCGACATCGAAGATGCCTCATCTGCACTGCAAATACAGATAAAAAACAACTATCCTGCCCTATCAGGGAAATATCCAATAAGATGGCTATCCTTTAAACTCATGGAAGGTGATGCCCATATTTATAAGGAAACAAATATTGACCCTAACATCCTGGATATATATAGTGTGACCTCTCATCTCAAAAAGGCTCATGGTTATGATATAGAATCCATTATGGCAGATGCAAGATATGCTCAGGCAGCTGGCTTAACCCATCAGATCTTGAAGAAGCCTAAATTAAGAAAGATTGACCTCACTGAAAGGATTGACAAGATTGTGCTTAACAGATTTTTAGGGATACCCCTATTCCTTGCTGCCATGTGGTTTGTCTTTAAACTTGCCTTTGATGTCTCTGCGCCATTTGTGGACTGGATAGATTCAATGATAGGAGGTCCCTTTAAGAGATGGACAGAGGCATTACTTGGCTTTATCAATGCACCTGACTGGATGGTCTCCCTTGCAATAGATGGTATCATTGCAGGGGCTGGGTTTGTCCTCGTATTTGTTCCTGTCATAGGGATGATGATGCTCCTTATCACCTTTCTTGAAGGAAGTGGTTATATGGCAAGGGCTGCCTTTGTAATGGATAGATTAATGCATACATTAGGGCTTCATGGAAAATCCTTTATCCCCTTGCTTCTTGGATTTGGCTGCAATGTGCCATCTATTTATGCAACAAGAATTCTTGAAAGCGAAAGAGACAAAAGGCTCACAGCGATGCTCGTGCCGCTGATGTCATGTGGGGCAAGACTTCCTGTTTATGTGGTCTTTATAGGTGCATTCTTTGCAAAGAACGCAGGAACAGTCCTCTGGTCAATGTATGTATTGGGTATTGTAATGGCTATACTTCTCGGCATTGCTCTAAAGAAGACTTTGTATAAAGGAGAGTCTCCCATGTTTATAATGGAACTTCCTCCTTATAGGATACCCACCATAAGAGACCTAATCATACACGCATGGCAGAAACTCAGGCACTTTGTGGTAAAGGCAGGCACATATATCATGGCTGTCTCTATACTTGTGTGGTTTATGCTCAATCTCCCTTGGGGAGTTCAAGACAAGAAAGACTCTGTCCTTGGAATTATGGGAAGCACAATTGCCCCGATTTTTGAACCCTTAGGTTTTGGAAGATGGGAGGCTGCGTCTTCTCTTATCTCAGGGCTTATCGCTAAAGAGATTGTTGTTGGCACAATGTCAGAGATATATGTACAGAAGACAGAAGACAGAGAACAGAAGACAGAATTCATAGATGATTTAAAAGAGGTGGGTAGTTCCTTCCTTAATGCTGTAAAAGAAGCATGCGCAAATATCTTCTCTGGATTTGGAATCAAGAGCCTGAGCACTGAAGAATCAGAGGAGGAAAAAGAGGAAAGGTCACCGTTGAGGCAGGCAATTCAGGGAGTTTTTACACCCCTTTCTGCCTATGCCTTTATTGCCTTTGTCCTTCTTTACTGGCCTTGTGTTGTCGTTGCCATTGCTACAAGACAGGAATTTGGGACATGGAAGATCTATGGACAGGCAGTATTAATGCATACAGCCCTGGCATGGATAACTGCCTTTGTGATTTATCAGGGTGGAAAATTAATTGGATTAGGAGGTTAAGATGGGGTTTACTGATATTGCATTGATGGCTGTAATTATCGGCGGGGCGGTATATCTCCTATACCGCTCTGTGTGGAAGAAAAAGGGGCATTGTCCAGGGTGCGATGTGGGGACATGTGATATAATTAAAAAGAAGAAATAAACATGAAGGCCTCCATTGATTTTTTTAGAAAAGCAAGGCTCTATAAACTGGCATCAGCCCTTGCCCTTGTCACAATATCTTATAATCTTTTAGAGGGCATGGTTTCTGTTTACTTTGGGCTTGAAGATGAAACCATTGCCCTTTTTGGTTTTGGAGTGGATTCTTTTGTAGAGGTAATTTCAGGCATAGGGATATGGCATATGGTTAGAAGACTGAGACAGATTAATGAAAATAACAGTTGCGGGAATGATAATCCAGATATATTCGAGCGACAGGCCCTGAGAATTACAGGAACTGCCTTTTATATTCTTGCTGGTGGACTTGTATTGAGCTCTTTAATAAATCTTTACACAGGACATAAGCCCAGCACAACCTTCTGGGGCATTGTTATTTCTTTAATATCAATCCTTACCATGTGGATATTGATTCATTACAAGGTGAAGGTGGGCCGTGAGCTCAATTCTAATGCAATTCTTGCTGATGCAACCTGCACAAAGGTCTGTTTACAACTCTCTCTGGTCTTACTTTTATCAAGCCTGGGTTATGAACTTACAGGAATCGGGGGCATGGATTCATTGGGTGCCATGGGAATAGCCATCTTTTCATACAAAGAAGGCCGAGAGGCCTTTGATAAGGTCAATTCTCTGAAATGTAAATGTAATTTTACTTGATCCCTCATCTACTATTACTCTATTACCTACGAAAATCAGAAACCTGCTAATTACCAGGCCTCTAAAAGCCTTTTGTCACAGAAATTTCATCCAGCTTTAATAATCCTGTAACAGAAAGGTTGTATGCTTTTAGCAGAAGTCAGGAAGATTTTATGAAGATGGAGGGAATGATGGAGATGATAAGTAACATAATATGCCCAAATTTGCAGGGAGACATAAATGGAGCTATATGCAGTGTCCTTAATAGCTTTATTAGAGATTTGGATAATATTGATATAAGGCTTTGTATGAGTAGGAGATATGAAACATGTTCATTATATGTCTTATCATTAAGAAAGATGGCACTCCTTTCCATAGGTGAAGGGACCATTTCGGAGATTATGTGATGAATATAACAAACATTGTCACTACAACCTCATATAATTTGGATAAAGATAAATGTAAATCTTGGTGTCCTTACTGCGATATAAATGGTTCATGCAATGCCTCTCTTAGCTTATTTGTTCCCTCAGCAATTAAAAAATCAACATTATGTTACACGGAAGAACATGATAATTGTCCGTTATTTCTATCAAAGATTTTAAGAAGGAGGTAAATA
>DAISHO010000005.1:0-18734 GCA_036822495.1 Thermodesulfovibrionales bacterium | reverse complement strand
ATAAAATAATCCTGTCGCTTCTTTTGTGTTTTTGAGGCCTTATGCCCTTTTAAAATACCATTTTAATTTATTCTGGATAGCTATGAAAATTCCTTAAATATCCTAACAAAAAGTAATACACCATAACAAGGGTTTTATGGTAAAATTAAAAATCAGGAGGTGCTGAGATGAAGAAGAATATTATTCCTATTGTTTTTATATCTATCATAGCAGGCTTGCTTGTAGGTCTCATACTTGCATCGAGCATCAATATCCATACCCTCAGTTATTCAAGCCCAAAGATTCCCAAAGAATCGATTGATGTACTCACAAAGACAGGGGAGGCCATGGCCTCTGTTGTGGAGGCAGTGAAACCTGCTGTTGTTAATATATCAACAGTAAAAACCGTAAGGCTTAGAGACCCTTTTTTTGATGATCCCTTCTTCAGAAGGTTCTTTGGTGAGCCCTTCGGAATCCCAAGGGAAAGGAGACAGACGGGCCTCGGGTCTGGTGTTATAGTGGACCCATCAGGATACATCCTTACAAATAACCATGTTATAAGAGGAGCCGACGAGATAAAGGTTACTCTTCTTGATAAAAGGGAATTTAAGGGGAAGGTTATAGGAACTGACCCGAAGACAGATCTTGCAGTAGTAAAGATAGATGCAAAGGACCTTCCTTATATTGAACTCGGAGACTCCGATAAGCTCAAGGTTGGAGAGCTCGTTATCGCCATAGGCAATCCCTATGGTTTAAGCCAGACTGTAACAATGGGGATAGTTAGTGCAACAGGAAGGGCAAATGTTGGGATTGCTGATTATGAGGACTTTATCCAGACAGATGCTGCCATTAACCCTGGAAATTCAGGTGGCGCCCTCGTAAATGCAAAAGGTGAACTTGTTGGAATAAATACAGCCATATTCAGCACAACAGGTGGTTATCAGGGAATCGGTTTTGCCATTCCAAGCAATATGGCAAAGGCAGTGATGGAACAGCTTATAAAGAACAAGAAGGTCATAAGGGGATGGCTCGGTGTATCTATTCAGGCACTAACACCAGATATGAAGAAGCACTTTGGTCTCAAAGAAGACAGAGGTGTTGTTATCAATCAGATATTTGAAAACAGTCCTGCAGAAAAGGCAGGCCTGAAAGAAGAGGATATAATCCTTCAGTATAACGGTAAGGACATAACAGACCCAACGCAATTAAGAAATCTTGTAGCTAATACACCTCCGGGGAAAGAAGTGGAGCTGAAGGTCTTCAGGGATGGGAAGACCTTTACTGTAAATGTAACCATTGAGGAGCCTCCGCAGGAGGTTGTAGCAGCAAGGGGTGAGTATGAAAATGCCCTCAAGGGTGTGGTGGTTCAGAATATTACACCTGAGGCAAGAAAGGAGCTCCAGATTCCACCAAGGATTACAGGTGTGATTGTTGCAGATATATCAGAGGACAGCCCTGCCCAGGGCTATCTCCAGAAAGGTGATGTGATAATGGCAATAAACAGGACAAAGATAAACAATACAAAGGATTACCAGAAGATTGTTTCAAAACTCAAGGAAGGAGACATCCTTCTCTTCATTTACAGGGATGGTCAGACATTCCATCTAACCCTTTCCATGGAATAGGATGCCTGTATTCAGGTATGCAGGTTACAGAGCTGATGGTTCAAAGGTAGAGGGAAGGCTCGAGGCTCCTTCTTCCCTTGAGGCAGGCATAAGATTAAAAGAGCTCGGTATCTTCCCTAAGATACTTAAATCTGAAGAGCTCCCGAGGAAGGGATATAAAAGAGACAGCATCAGCCATGTCACAAGACAGCTCTCTACCCTTCTAAAAGCCGGGGTACCCCTCCGAGATGCCCTGAAGGGTATATCCCTTGAGTCCTCCGGGACTCTATCAGGTATCCTCAATAATATAAGGGAGAGGATCTCAGGTGGTGCATCCCTTTCAAAGGCCCTTGAAGAACATGAAGATCTGTTTCCTGCCTTTTATATAAATATGGTAAGGGCTGGTGAGCTGAGTGGAGAACTTCCCTCTGTCCTTGAGAGGATAGCTGACTATCTTGAGTCTCAGGATGCCCTGAAGGCAAAGTTAAGGACTGCCATGATATATCCAGTTGTGATGCTCCTTGTGGCAACAGGTGTCTTGATTTTTATCTTTATCTATGTAATGCCAAAGATAGTAAAGATCTTTGAGGACACAAAGGCAGGCCTTCCCCTTATCACAAAGGTTCTGATCATAGTTACAAAGTTTTTAAAACTTTTCTGGTTCCTCATACCTGTTGTATTTATAGCCGCTCTCTACGGTATAAGATATCTCAAAAAAAGACATCCAGAGCTCATAGACAGGATTCTCCTTAAGGAACCGTTAAGGATACTGATGCCCCTTTATATCTCAAGATTCACAAAGACCCTTGCCTTCCTTCTTGAAGGTGGCGTTCCAATGATAAAGGCCCTTGAGGTCTCTGCAAGGTCAACAGGCAACAGGATAATTGAAGAGGTGATATTTAAGGCAAAGAGGTCTGTGCAAGAAGGTGGAAGTCTCTCTGGTTCCCTCGAGATATTTCCACCTGTGCTTGTTGAACTCATAGCAAATGGTGAAAAAAGTGGAAGGCTTGTGGAAAATCTCAAGATGGCTTCAAGGACATTTGAAGAGGAATTCTCAAGGAGACTCACAACCACCGTGAGCCTTCTGGAACCAGCAATGATAATAGTAATGGGTCTTGTTGTCCTGTTTGTTGTCCTTGGAGTTGTCCTTCCGATTTTTGAGCTAAATCAGTTAATCAAGTTATGAAAGATAAAAAATATATCGTAATTATAACAGGCCTTTCTGGTTCTGGTAAGAGCGTTGCATTAAGGGCCCTTGAGGATGCAGGTTACTTCTGCATGGATAACTTCCCCCTGATTCTCCTTCCTGAATTCCTCAAGCTCCTTCCTCCAGAAAGTGATATCCAGAGGATAGGTATAGGTGTAGATGTAAGGGAAAAGGATTTTTTAAGGGATTCAGCTGGTCTCATCTCCCGTCTAAAAAAAGACCATCTTACAGAGATACTATTCCTTGAGGCAGATCCTGAGGTTATTAAAAGGAGATACAAAGAGACGAGAAGACCCCATCCCCTTGGAGACAACCTTGAAGAGGCAATAGAGAAGGAAAAGGATAGCCTATCTATTCTCAGGGATATAGCAGACAGGATTCATGACACATCAAACATGTCTCCCCATGAGTTGAGGGCATGGATATTCTCAAATTTCTCAAAGAGAGACACAGGTCCTGTTGTAACCCTCATATCCTTTGGCTATAAGTATGGGGTGCCCCAGAACATTGACCTGCTCTTTGATGTAAGGTTCCTGCCGAATCCCTATTTTGTTCCTGAATTGACTTCAAAGGATGGACTACACCCTGATGTGAGAAATTATGTCCTCAGGTCAAAAGAGGCAGAAGAGCTAATGACAAGATTGAATAATCTGTTAGAATATCTCCTGCCCAGGATGATTAAAGAGGGAAGGCATTATCTCACAATAGGGATTGGCTGCACAGGTGGAAGGCACAGGTCTCCTGTAATAGTGGAGGAGCTCAAGAAGGGTATTGAGAGAGCAGGTCTCAAGACCTCTATAATTCATAGAGATTTATGATCACTGCTGACCATAACAAATTGGGATGTGCTATTTCAAAAGGGCATAGGGCCTCAAAAACACAAAAGAGGCGTAAGTTACATTAAGGAGTCGCCTTTTGTGCTTTTTGCTAATGGCGTAAGTAATGATTGGCCTATGCCCTTTTAAGATTTATCTTGGACAGATGTGATTTATGATATATCTCGATTATAATGCAACCACTCCTATTGATGAGAGGGTTCAGGCCTCCATTATAGAGGCCCTGAGGGAGTTTGGTAATCCCTCAAGTTTACATCTCTATGGAAGAAAGGCAAGACTGATCATTGACCACGCCAGAACAAGTGTGGCAAGGCTCATAGGTGCAAAGGCAGGAGAGATTATATTTACCTCTGGTGGGACTGAATCAAATAATCTTGCTATCCTCGGAACAGCCCTTAGATATGGCAAGGGTCACATAATAACAACAGCCATTGAGCATCCTTCTGTCATGAATCCTTGTAGATATCTTCAGGATATGGGTTTCAGTGTTACCTATCTTCCTGTAAGCCCTGAAGGGATGATTGATCCTGATGATGTTGTTAATGCAATAAGAAAGGATACAATCCTTGTTACTATCATGCATGCAAATAATGAGACGGGTGTGATACAGCCAATTTCAGAGATAGGTAAAATCCTTCTTGAAAAAGAAGTACCCTTCCACACAGATGCTGCCCAGAGTATTGGAAAGATTCCCGTATCTGCAGAAGAACTCAATGTTTCTCTCCTCACTATAGTCTCTCATAAGTTTTACGGTCCAAAAGGCATAGGAGCCCTTTATATTAAAGGTGGCAAGGAGATAAAACCAATCCTCCATGGCGCTGGTCACGAGATGGGATTAAGACCTGGTACTGAAAACATTCCTGGTATAGCTGGACTTGGAAAGGCTGCAGAGATAGTGATTGCTGAACTACAGGAATGGAAAGGTAGAATAAGTAAAATTACTGAAGAGCTTCTTAATGGTCTCCTTTCTATAGAAGGTATAAGTCTCAATGGCCACAGAAGATTCAGGCTTCCAAATACTGTAAATGTCTCCATAGAAGGTATAGACGCACAGGAATTTGTAACGAGGCTTTCAGACAGGATAGCCCTCTCTGCTGGAGCTGCCTGCCATGCTGGAAAGAAAAAACCAAGCCATGTCCTCAAGGCAATGGGACTGAGTGATGAGGTAGCCCTTTCCTCCATCAGGCTCAGTACCGGAAAAGATACAACTGAGGAAGAGATAAAGCAGGCTGTTGGGATACTCAAATACGAGATAGCAAGGAGCAGACAGTGATAGAGATAATAGAAAGAGGGCCCCTTTCAACAGACCTCATCTATAACAAGAAAACAGTCTCAATCAATTCAATTATGGAAAAGGATATGTTATTGATAAAGATTTCTCAAGAAGGCCAGTTAATTTCTATAAGGAAAAAGGATAACATAACCCTCGAGGAGGCAGAGGCACAACACAGAAGGACTGTTGAGGAGATAAAGGGGATATTAACAGCTGATAATCTTGGTGCTTATGTCCAGAAGGCTTGCGAATTGATAAAGATAAAAAGATTCAATGATGCCCTTTTACTCCTGAGGGAGGTAAGAACTTTCCATCCAGAAGAACCATATCTTATGTCCATTGATGGTTATCTGACCGCCCTTGTGGAGAAGAGATACAGAGACGGTGTCACCCTATGTCAGGAGGCATTAAGGAGATACGAAAAAATATCAGTAGTTGGAAGGGAATTTTTTCTTCCTTTCTTTTATCTTAATGTCGCAAAGACCTATCTTCTCTCAAACAATAAGAGGCTTGCTGTTGAGAATCTCTTTAAGATATTAAAAATAGATAATGAGAATCCAGAGGCCCTGAAGGAACTGGCAAACCTCGGTATAAGGAAAAGGCCTGTCATACCCTTTCTTAAAAGAAGCAATCCCTTAAATAAATATCTTGGCATCCTCAGGGCAAGACTCCTCAGAAAAGGAATAGAAAAGGACATAAAATGAACAAAGAAAAGATCCTCCTTGGCCACGGAAGTGGTGGAAAACTTATGCATGAACTATTGAGGGATTATTTCCTTCCTGAATTTTCTATAACAGAGGCCCTTGATGCAGCTCTCCTTTCAGAGATTCCTGGCAGGATTGCCTTAACAACAGACTCCTATGTAATAACACCGATCTTCTTTCCTGGGGGGAATATTGGCGAGCTTTCCGTAAATGGAACTGTCAACGACCTATCGATGATGGGAGCTACGCCTCTTTTCCTTACAGCAGGTTTCATCATTGAAGAGGGTTTCCCTTTAAAGGACCTTAAAAAGATTCTTTCCTCTATGTCATCAGCAGCAAAAAAGGCAGGGGTTAAGATAGTAGCAGGAGATACAAAGGTTGTAGAAAAGGGAAAGGCTGATGGAATTTTTATCAATACCTCTGGTGTTGGAGTAATCCCTGATGGTGTAGAAATCCATCCAAAGAAGATAAAACCAGGGGATGTGGTGATAATAAGTGGTCCTGTTGGAACACACGGTATAAGTATAGTTTCAGGGAGAAACGGCCTTTCCTTTGACCCACCTCTTTTAAGCGATACAAAGGCCCTCAACTATCTTGTAGATGAACTGATAAAGGCATCAATAGAGATTCATGCCATGAGGGACCCAACAAGGGGAGGCCTTGCCACCACCCTTAAAGAGATTGCCCTTCAGACAGGACTCAGCATTGAGATTGAGGAGGATAAGATACCCGTGCTTTCATCTGTTAGAGGTGCCTGTGAGATCCTCGGACTTGATCCCCTTTATTCAGCCAATGAAGGTATTATGGTTCTCTTTGTTTCTCCCGAGGATGCTCAAAGGACAGTTGAGATTCTCAGGGAAAAAGGTGAAGACCTTTCAACCATCATAGGGATTGTAAAAGAAGAACCATCTGGCAAGGTTATTCTTAAGACAAAGATAGGAGGAACGAGGCTACTGGAGATGCTTTCTGGAGAACAGCTTCCAAGGATATGTTGAGACTGCCTGAATTGATAGCCCTTCTCACCATAATGGTATGGCCTGTGGTGCCCCTCTTCTGGATACCTGTCCACGGGCTCTCAAGGATATTCAAAAGACTCGGACTCCTTACCTATCTTTTGCCATCTATCCTCTGGCCACCTATTGCTTATCTGGTTTTTATAAACAGAGAATATCTTCTTCAACAGAAGTTAGAGATGCCTCCTCTTGCTGTAATCTCTGGAATTCTACTTACATCAACAGGCACACTCCTTCATATCTGGACAGGAAAGCTCCTCGGCCTCTGGGGTTTAATGGGAATCCCTGAGGTATCAAGAAAAATAAAAGGTAGATTGATTAGTGAAGGGCCCTTCAGGATTGTAAGGCACCCTACCTATCTTGCCCATACTGTAATGTTCACAGGGATATTTCTATTCACAGGAAATATACCCGTGATGATACTCACGATAATTGACTTTATCATTGTAAATCTTTTGATTATTCCACTGGAAGAAAAAGAGCTTTTATCAAGATTTGGAGAGGAGTATTTAAAGTATAAAGAAAAGGTCAGGAACAGATTCTTTCCTTCTCTGTAACGGTTGACTTTTTAAAGGATTTCAAGCAAAATTATAATAACATGGCTAATGAAGAATTGGAGAAACTCAAACAGAGGGTAGAAAAGGACCCCCTCTCAAAACTCTTTGTCCCATTAGCAGAGGAATACAGAAAAATGGGAATGCTTGATGAGGCCATCTCTGTTCTTCTCAGGGGTCTCGAAAATCAACCCAATTACATGACAGCAAGGGTTTCTCTTGGAAAGATATACCTTGAGAAGAATATGCGGAGAGAGGCAAAAGAAGAATTTAAAAAGGTTGCTACTGCCATACCTGATAACCTTTTCGCACTTAAAAAAATTGCCGAAATATCAGAAGACCTTGGAGATATAGACGATGCTATAGATGCATATAGCAAGATACTTAAATTGAACCCTCTTGATGAAGAGGCAAAAGCAAACCTTGAACATCTGAAGTCAAAAAGAATAGAACCACCTGAACCTCCTTCATCAAAGCCTATTAATCTTCCAAAAACTGAAGAAAAACCGGAAAAAGAAACTGAACATTTTGACCTTGAAGGATTTATGCCTGTGACAGCGACCTCCTACAGTGATGAAGAATTTGAAAGATTCAAACAGGAGATAATCTCAAAAAATGCCCCTGCTGAAGAGGTTCCTTTACATTCAACACCAATTCAGGACTCATCCAGAGTTCTTGAAACACCAGAAGAAGAAACCCCTGTTCAACAAGAAAAGAAAATCTTTGATGCGATAGAGACTTCTGAGCAAGCTGGTGAGATAACTCTTCAAGAAGAGATAAGCGTGGAAGACATCTTCTTTGTGGAAGCACCTGAAGATATAACTGTGGAAAAGACTTCTCCGTCAAGTTCTATCGAGATACCAATAATTGAATCAGCAAAGGGGGAAGGGACTGAAACCCCAGAAAGGAAACCAGATTTTTCCTATCCTGACAGACTCATTCAACAGGGCAATTACATTAAGGCAATAGAGGCTTATAAAAAACTCCTCAATGATTTTCCAGGCGATAAAAGGGTCCTGCAGAGAATGGAGGAACTGAAAACCCTGCTTAAGCTCCTTGGAAAGGAAAATGAATTAATAGTGGCACAGCTTAACAAATTCCTTGAGGCCATAAAGAACAGATGGCAAAGGTGAAGAATAAGAAGAGATGAGTTTTTCAGAAATCCTTAAGGATGTAGTGACAAAGGTTGACGGTTCTACTGGCCTCTTCATAATAGCCTCTGACGGAATCCCTGTGGAGGGATATGTAAAAGAAAATACAGTTGATGAGTCAGCATTAAGTGCTGAATTTTCTGCTGTCCTGAAGACACTCCACTTTGCCCTTGACAACCTACAGTTTGGCAGTATAGATGAATTCTCTATCTCTACAGAAAGATACAACATTGTGATCAGGAAGATTACCAGTGAATACTATCTTGTTTTGATAATGGAACCGTCAAGCAATATTGGTAAGGGAAGATTCTATCTCAGGATTACAGCTCCTAAAATTGAGAAGGAGATTTGACTTTACTTTTTGATAATAACTGGGTTATTCTAATAAAAGTGGTAAATGAACTCATTCATTTGCCTGCCTGTAGTTTCAGGAGCAGTTAACCTGAGGAATCAGGGAAGAAGGAGGTTTTAGCAGTATGCCGTACGAAGGAAAGGTGAAGTGGTTTAATGAGCAGAAGGGCTTCGGATTTATCCAGCAGGATAATGGTCCGGATGTCTTCGTTCATTACACCTCCATCAAGGGAAATGGCTTCAAGACCCTTTCAGAAGGCCAGCGCGTTCAGTTTGACATTGAAGAAGGCGAACGCGGTCCAAAGGCAATCAATGTAGTGAAGCTCTAAAAGAGAGGCCCCCTTTTAGGGGGCCTTAAAATGCTTAATGCCCCGCCTGATACTTCCCTCATCCATTATCTCCAGTGATAAAGATTTAAGTATTTATGGTCACGAGGCTCATTATCTCATAAATGTCCTCAGACTGAAAGAAGGAGATGAGATCCAGATAATCGATGACAATGGAAGGCTTCATAAAGGAGAGATTAGACTCTTAAAGAAGAAAGAGGTTATTGTAAAGCTTATTGAGACCGAGGATATCAATACTGAACCAGAACTCCATTTAATTTTAATTCAGGCAATCCTGAAAGGTGAAAAGATGGATTTTATTATTCAGAAATCCACAGAGCTCGGTGTTAGAGAAATCTATCCGATAATCACATCAAGGACAATTGTGAGAGAGACAGGTAGAGAAGAAAGGTGGAAAAGGATTGCAAAGGAGGCTGTAAGGCAGTGCGGACGCACAGAGGTCCCATTAATACATAAGCCTGTATTGTTTGAGTATCTCTTAGAATCGTCTAATCAGCAACTGTTACCTTTGCCACCCATCTCTCAGGGCTTTATTTTTTATGAAAGTGCTCAAAAGGGGTTGAAGGAGACGGTTTCTAAGATTCAGTCTTCTAAAAATATATCTCTTATCGTAGGTCCTGAAGGTGGTTTTTCCAAACATGAGGTTGAAAAGGCAATCTCAAAGGGGTTTATTCCAGTAAGTCTCGGTCCACGAATCCTGAGGGCAGAGACAGCAACAGTTGTAGGCCTCAGTCTTCTTCAATTCCTGTACGGAGATATTGGTTAGGCCATTCTACAGAATGACTAAAGCCTTCCTTCAATTCAGCCACAGGGATAATAATTTATATCGTATCCCTGTTTTCTGAAGGCAAGCCTCAGGTCCTTTCTCTGCTCGGGTGTCAGGTCAGAATAGAGCCTCTTTACCTCATCTCCATTTAATTCCACACAGGTATATTTATAAAGGGACTCCTTTACGGCCTCATCAATAGTAACGGCATATTCAAGAACCTTTTTCAGGTCACCACTTTTGCAGAGAAGTTCCTGAATCTCCTTTCTGTTTGAACCAAAATACTGGGCCTTCCCATCCTTATAAACAAGGAATGTAGAGGCACAGCCATAAAGCAGAAGACCTGTTATGATTGTTACGACTATCCCTTTCATATTACCTCCCCTTTTCATTAAGCAGGTTATGGACCTTGTCTACAAAGTCCTTTTCCTGCCAGTCCATCTCACCAATATATCTCTGTCTAATATATCCCCGGCTGTCTATTAAAAAACTTGTTGGTAAACCAAACACAGCATATCTGTCAAAGTAGACCTCTTTTTCAGGGTCAAGTAGCACAGGGAATTTTAGTCCTTTCTTCTTAACAAAATCGGATACTGAAGACTTCGACTGATCAATGGAGATACCTATCACAACAAATCCCTTATCCCTCATATCGATGTAAGCCTTATTAAGACTGTCCATCTCATCTATACAAGCAGTGCACCAAGTTGCCCAGAAATTAAGGAGGACGACCTTTCCCTTGAAGTCTGAAAGACTTACACTCCTACCATTAATATCCGTGAGTGTAAAATCAGGGGCAACTCTCTCTTCAGCCATAATTGAGGTGGCAGTAGTCATAACAGTTATGGTGAGGAGAATTATTATCAACAGGTTTAGAAACCTCATAACTTTATTATAATAATCAGGATCAAAAAGGTCAAGAGAACGTCCTATGGATTTAAGAATATAAATTGAATTATTGATTTACGATATCGAAAACTGATATTATAAGCTGTGTTTAAAAATTTTTTTATAGGTTTTGTAAGGATTCATATACTTTATCATGCATCAAAAAAACCTGTATATGGGTTATGGCTAATAGAGGAATTATCCAGACACGGTTACCGCTTAAGTCCGGGTACTCTCTATCCTATACTTTCAAGACTTGAGGAGGATGGCCTGCTCATCTCAAGTAAGAAAATAGTAGATGGTAAGATAAGAAAGTATTATGAGATAACAGTAAAGGGAAGAAGAATTCTGAGAGATACAAAGTCGAAGATCAAGGAACTATTTGAAGAGGTAATAAAAGGGAGATGAAGGGAGGTGAGAATAGCTTGAGTGAGGGGATCATCTGATTCTCTATTATTTATCTGGAGGTGTATAATGAAAAGATTTCTGATGCGCACTACCCTATTAATCTTCACACTCTCTTATGCCAGTCTCGTATCAGCATCAGAGTATGTTGGCTCAGAGTCATGTTTTAAATGTCATCCCAAGATCTACAATGATTTCAGGGTCTCGGGCCATCCCTATAAGATCCAAAAGGCTGAGTTTGCAAAACAAAGACAATTACCACTTCCTGAAGGTTATTCATGGGATGATATCTCATATGTGATCGGTGGTGCAACAAAAAAAGCCCGTTACATGGATAAAAAGGGGTATATCATAACAAAAACAGGACCAAACAAGGATATCCCTGGAAAGAATCAGTACAACCTTGCCACAGGAGCATGGTCAGATTATGAAGCAGGTAAGGAAAAAAAATATGACTGCGGTCCTTGTCACATGACAGCCTATAAAAAGGAAGGACAGCAGGGAGGGCTTGAAGGGATAATAGGCACATGGGCATTAGATGGTATCCAGTGCGAGGAGTGCCATGGCCCTGGCAGTGAACATATAAAATCAGGTGACAAGGCAAAGATAAGTATTGACAGAACCGCAGCTGGATGTGGAAAGTGCCACATAAGAGGAGACAAGGAAAAGATACCTGCAAAGGGTGGATTCATTGAACATCATGAACAATACAATGAGCTCCTTGCAAGCCCCCATAACAAGATGGAATGTGTTGCCTGCCATAATCCTCATAAAAAGGCTGAATTCAGCATAAAAATAAATTGCGAATCATGCCATGACGCTCAGGCAAAGGCATTCAAGGATAGTATAATGGAACAGGTTGGCGTGAAATGTGTTGACTGTCACATGCCGAAGGCAACAAAGTCTGCCGTTGCTCAAGGAAAGTATGAAGGTGATGTAAGAACCCATCTCTTTAGAATCAATACTGCACCTGATGCTGATATGTTTTATACAGAAGAGGTTAAAGGTGAAAAGAAGACCTTTGCAAAGAATTTCGTCACAATTGATTTTGCCTGCCTCAGCTGCCACAAAAATAAAGACAGAAAGTGGGCCTCATCTTATTCAAAGGGTATCCACTCAAAGGGTAAATAGATAATTCCTTCAGTGAGGGGTGTCAAGTGGACGCCCCTCACCTACTCCTATAAGGGTTAGACCTCCATATATGCTAAAATAATATCCATGCAAATTGTTGACTATATCCTCTGTGGAAGATTCATAGTTACAATGGACAGGGTTCTCACCCTCATTGAAAATGGTGCTGTTGCTGTGAGGGATGGGGTTATTGTAGATCTTGGGCCCCATGAGGTCATAACAAAAAATTATTCAGGCCAAAAAATCGGTAACAGCCACAAACTCATAATGCCTGGCCTCATCAATACCCATACCCATGCTGCAATGGTATACTTCAGAGGTCTTGCTGATGACCTTCCCCTCAAGGAATGGCTCGAAAATCATATATGGCCTGCTGAGGCACGATGGCTATCAGCTGAGTTTGTAAGGGATGCCTCTGAGCTTGCCTGCCTTGAGATGGTAAAGGCCGGAGTGATTGCCTTTAATGATATGTACTTCTTTTCAGATGAGACTGCCGAGGTTGCAAAGGCCTTTGGAATGAGGGCAACTATTGGTCTTGGTATCCTTGATTTTCCCACACCAGGGGGGAAGAATCCTGATGATTATCTACGGAAGGCAGAGGATTTTATCCTTCGATGGAAGGATGACAATCTCATCAAACCAGCAGTGGCACCCCATGCGATATATACCTGTAGCCAAAATACCCTCTTGAGGGCAATGGACCTTGCAAGGAAATACAGAATTCCAGTACATATTCACCTCTCGGAGACAGAATGGGAGGTGAAAGAGGCAATAAAGAACTATAACAAAAGACCTGTTGAATATCTCCACAGCATCGGTTTTCTTGATAGTAGTATTGTTGCTGCCCATTGTGTATGGCTTGACAGTAACGAGATAGATCTGATGGCTCAGAAAGGCGTCTATGTATCTCACTGCCCTGAAAGTAATCTAAAGCTCGCATCAGGCATAGCTCCTGTATCAGAGATGCTCAGAAAGGGGGTAAAGGTTACCTTTGGAACTGATGGTGCAGCAAGCAACAATGACCTTGATGTCCTCAGTGAAGTATCCCTTGCAGCAAGGCTTCATAAAGCCGCATCATCTGACCCAACAGTCCTGGATGCAAAAACTGTCCTTAAAGGCGCAACACTGTGGGCAGCAGAAGCAATAGGTCTTGGAGGTATTACAGGCAGTATTGAAAAAGGTAAAAGGGCAGACATGATTATCTGTGACCTTAATAAACCCCATCTAACACCCCTTTACGATATCTATTCCCATATTGTTTATGCCATGAAGTCATCAGATATAGAAACAGTAATGATTGACGGAAGGATCGTAATGAATGAAAGAACCTTGAAGACCGTTGATGAAAAAGAGGTCCTTAAAAAAGCAGAATACTGGTCATCAAAGATAAAATAGGACTTATATCTCCCTCCGTCCTTCAAGGGCCTTACCAAGGGTAACCTCATCAGCAAACTCTATATCACTTCCCATAGGCAGTCCATAGGCTATCCTTGTGACCCTAACATTATAGGGCTTAAGGGCTTCCCTTATATACTGGGCAGTGAGCTCACCCCTGGTATTGGGATTCGTTGCAATAATTACCTCCTCCACGCCATGAGAAACCCGTGCAAGAAGCTCCTTCATTTTTACACCCTCTGGGCCCCCTCCATCAAGAGGAGAGATGGTGCCGAGAAGGACATGATAAAGGCCTTTGAATACACCTGTCCTTTCGATTACAGAGATATCACCTGGCTCCTCAACAACGCATATCCTCGTCCTGTCTCTTGAGGGATCACTGCAGATATGACACAGTTCCTCAGCTGTAATATTGAAACACTCCTTGCAAAACCTTGCCTTTTCTTTTACCTCTATTATTGCCCTTCCTATAGCCTTTGCCTCCTCATCAGGCATGGAGAGGATATAGAAGGCAAGCCTCTGGGCAGTCTTTCTTCCTATGCCTGGAAGTTTTGTAAGCTCTTCTATAAGGGTCTCTATTATCCCTTTGCTCATCTTCCAAAAAGATTCCCCAGAGCACCAAGATTTGGAATATTTAAACCACCTGTAAGCTTTGCCATCTCCTCCTGAACCATCTCCTGTGCCCTCTTAAGAGCCTCATTGACTGCTGCAACAATAAGGTCCTGAAGCATCTCTATATCGTCAGGATTAACAACATCCTTCTCTATCTTTATCGAAACAATCTCACCCGCTCCGTTAGCAACAGCAACTACCACTCCTCCACCTGCTGATGCCTCTACAGTCTTTGTCTTTGCCTCTTCCTGAACACGAATCATCTCGGACTGTATCCTCTGAACCTCCCTCATCAAATCACCAATTATCTTCTTTGACATCTTGCTCCTCCTTTATTAATTATTTTCTTCAATCCTTCTCACCTCAATTACAGAACCCTCAAAGAGTTCTATTATCTCCCTCACCTCTGGCCTCGATAGAACCTCCTTTTTAAAGTTATCAGCGCTCTTTTCAGATACCTTCTTTTCAGAAGATGTTATTTTTAACTTTATAGGTCTCCCAATAATCTCTTTAAAAATATCCTGAATCAGGTCCTTTTGCTCAGAAATGGACTTCGCAAAAAAGGAATGGCCTCCATTAAATATTAAATTTATTGTTGTAATACCTTCCCTATCCTCCTGAATATTAATCTCAGCAGGTGCCAGCTTTGAGGCAAGAACATGATCCCTCTCATCTATAATCCTCAAAAACTCACTGATAATCTCTTCATCCGCTTTTTTAAGAAATTGTTGTGAGGTTTTCTGAAAATTCTTTTCAGAGCCGATTGGGGAAGAATCATGCTGTATTATCTTTCCCTCAGGTCTTTTTTTTTCCTCAGAAGGTTGCGAAGGTAACTGTAAAAGGTCGATGCCTGGTGTATCTTCCTTTTTTACATTAAGACACTCGAGTTTTTCTATAGTCTCCCTTAATGAGGAGAACTCCTTAAAAAGACTTATCTTTATAAGATTTATCTCAAAGGCGATTCTTGGAAATGCAGCATTCCTGATATCCTGTTCACCCCTTAAAAGCTCATTTATCATAAGCACGAGTTCTTCTGAAGAAACTCTGCTTGAGAAAACTTTTAAGCTATCTATCTCTTCCCGGGATAATTCAAAAAGAGATCTTATATCAAGATTAGACCCTTGAATGTTTTTAATAATAAGCATATCTCTCAGAAAAAGTATCATATCTTTATAAAGTATTCTCAGGTCTGCTCCCCTTTGCACAGCCTCTGCAATAATAGAAAGAAGTCTATTCTGATCACCATCAAATATAGCCTCTGCAAGATCTAAAATAATCTTTGAATCACTTATTCCGAGTAGATCAGCCACATCCTTTGATGTTATCTCATCAGAAAAGGATGAGACCTGGTCAAGAAGGGTAAGGGCATCCCTCATACTGCCATCAGCAGCCCTGGCTAAAAGGTCAAGACCATCATCAGAGATCTTTATACCTTCCTTATCTGAAATGTATCTCAATCTCTCCACAATTACCTCTCTCGGGACCCTCCTGAAAGAAAGGTGTTGACATCTGCTGAGGACTGTAGCAGGGATTTTTCTGTAGGCTGTTGTTGCAAGGACAAATATTGTATGAGGAGGAGGTTCTTCAATGGTCTTAAGGAGGGCATTAAAGGCTGATTCACTGAGCATGTGGGCTTCATCTATAATATAAACCTTATATTTACCAACAACAGATGGTGCATATCTTACCCTCTCTCTGATATCTCTTATATCATCAACACTGTTATTGGATGCACCATCTATCTCTATCACATCCATTGATGAACCATCAGCAATAGAGACACAGAACTCACACCTTCCGCAGGGCTCAGGGGTTGGACCATTTATACAATTAAGAGACTTTGCAAGTATCCTTGCAGTGGTGGTTTTGCCAACACCCCTTGGACCTGAAAATACATAAGCATGGTGTACCTTTTTTTGAGAAAGGGTACTCTTAAGCACTTTTATAATATGGGGCTGACCAACAAGGTCATCGAAAACCTGAGGTCTCCATTTTCTGGCAAGGACAAGGTAACTCATCTCCTATCTCTCCTCTCAACCAGGCAGCAACTTACTGCGGCACACAGCCATAATACTTACCGCTGCTTCCTTCCGGACCTGACGGGGTTCGTATCTGCCTGTTGCGCAGGGCTGCTGCCTGGTTGAAAAAAGAGATAACAACGAGCATTGAATTTCTTATTGACCTGTTCATGGCGGAGAGGGTGGGATTTGAACCCACGGTGGAGCTTTTAGACCCCACACACGATTTCCAGTCGTGCCCGTTCGACCACTCCGGCACCTCTCCAACCCTTTGAATTTGTTAAATTTTCTTTTATTTTCCGTGCCTTATACCTCAATCCCCCTGTTTGGAAAAATAGGGAAAAATGAGGAAAAATGAACCCAAATTGGGTGCATTTTGCACCCAGTTTGCACCCAGTGCTTATACTACCAATAAAGAGTGTTAATACCATCCTTGAGATCCTCTGCAACCAGCCTGGTGTATATTTCCGTTGTTTTTATTGTAGTATGTCCGAGAATTTCCTGTATCTTCCTTAAAGGCACCTTGTTAAGCACCATAAATGTTGCACAGGTGTGCCTCAGGTCATGAAGTTTGTTTTTTATTCCAGCCATATCAGCATAAAGCCTGAAGTCCCTTGAAGCCTGTTTTGGGTCCCTGTAATATCTAGAAAATACAGGGCCCACATCTTGCTTTCTATAAAAAAGTATCTTCTTTAAGTTTTCAGCCATAGGGATAACTTTGTTTTCGTCTTTAGTCTTTCTAAAGACAATAACCCATGTATCTGAGCCTATATTTTTAATATCTTCCCACCTCAGCTTTGCCACTTCGGTTCTTCTTGCTCCAGTATAAAGACAGGTATAAACGTACTCCTTAAATTCTCGGTTGTCTATTACAGATAACAGAGCCTTTACCTGATCCTGTGTCAGTGCCTTCGGTAAGGTATCTTTAACCGGTATCATCTGAATATTTCTGAAAGGCGACTTATTTATTATATCCCATTTGACTGCTTTATTAAAAGCAGCTTTTAAAGACCTTATAATTATGTTTATGGTTGTTGGATTAAAACCTTTTTTAAGAAGGTGCTCTATGAACTGTTCACATCTGTAAGTTGACAGATGGTTTAACGGAATATCTCCTGTATATTCAAGAAGTTTGTTAAGGGCATCCCGATCAATGCGAATAGTGTTCTCAGAGCGGATTCTTTCTCTACTCTGGATGTATTGTTCTGTAAATTTTGAAAGCGATGGTGCTTTACCTTCTAATTGAATAAGTTTTCCAGCAAGGTACTCCCTTTCAAGATGTTTAAATATTCTTTTTGCAAGCTGGGGGTCTCTGGTTTTAAGGCTCTTTTTCTTACCACGGCGGTACTCAATATAAAATATGCCATTTCTACATATCAGTCGCATGGAGTGCCTTTCCTGTAAAAGGAATGTATTATTATAAGCTGGCTAGAGTTTATTTTGCAATAACATGTTTTTTTATTTCTACTGTATCTTTCTGCATGAAAAAGTCAATACTTTCCTTATCTACTATCCACTTACCGTCGAGTTTTCTTGCTGCTATATGACCTTCCATAATAAGTTTCAGAAGGGTCTTTTTAGACAGCGAAGAATACCAGCTGGCAAGTCTGAGATCCATCCACCTGGGGTATATCTTGTTTGCAATCAGGTAAAGGAGTTCCCTGATGTCCGTAAGATTATTGTCCGGATTTGTGCTTTTTCTTCTTTCCTCAAGTTGTGTCATAATACTGTTATCTACAATCCCTACTGTATATTTTACTTTTCTGGTTTCAGTATAAGTTCACCCGCCCCGTGACATAAAGGACATTTTACTTCTACCTCACCAGCTCCGCCACATTTATTACAGGGGACAGACATTTTTCCTGTTCCACCACAAGGGCCTCTACATGTGGAACCATCCATACCCTTCCCTGTGCCATGGCATAAAAAACATGTTACTTCCTCTGAACCTGATCCGTTACACCGTGGACATTTAATGTAAATAGTTCCTGTTCCGCCACATTTGGTACACAGCATTTTATTACCTCCTTTGTTTATTGCCATTAATGGCAGGCCTCTTCTTTCTTTTTTGTCCGTTCATCTCAACCAGACAAATCAGCTCATCATATAACCGTTTTACTCCTGAAGAACATACAGCACATACCCGCTGGTATGTCAGAATTCCACATTTACATCGTCTTATAATCAGGAAGGCCATTAGTGTTTAGCCTTTAGCTCGTTACAGTTTTTAATACATGACTTGCCTTCATCTTTACACTGACAAAAACACTGTTCATATTCAGTGTCGCATCTAATATTGCACATGAGAGTTTCTTTTGAGGTAAGACCTATACATTCTTTAGTACAGCTTCTCCAGTCTGAGTTACAGTTATATTTACAGTCGTTTTTGGCTGTATCACACAACCTAAAACAGTCCTCAGATGTTAAATAAACATGGGCAGAACTACAGGCCTGTAAAAAAATAATCAGTATTAGTAAGTATTTAATCATTACTCCTCCT
>DAISHO010000004.1:0-18937 GCA_036822495.1 Thermodesulfovibrionales bacterium | reverse complement strand
AGAATTTTTCCCTAATATCCTGAAGCCTAACGCCTAAAGCCTATCTTAAGCCTATGGCCTATAGCCTGTAGCCTACTTCAGCCTATTTTAAAAGCCCCTTCCAATTTGTTTTGGACAGCAGTGTTCGATTTATAGTGTTCGATTTATAATAACATAACGCAGGAGTGAGTTATAATAATTCTATGAAGCCCACAAAGAAGATACTTTTTATACTTTTTCTCCTGCTGTGTGTGCTGAGTTATGGAACAGCAGGGTATATGATTATTGAGGATTTAAACTTTCTTGATGCCCTTTACATGACAGTAATAACCCTTGCCACTGTTGGATATAAAGAGGTTAAAGACCTGAGTATAAATGGAAAGATATTTACAATTATAGTAATATTCAGTGGATTTGGTGTGTTTACCTATGCCCTTACTACAGGAGCAAAGATAATAATAGAAGGCGAAATCAGGGAGGTGTTTAAAAAAAGAAGCATGAGAAAAAAATTAGAACAGCTTAAGAATCACTACATAATATGTGGCTATGGAAGAATGGGAAGGATAATAGCAAAGGAGTTAAGGGCAAACGATATTCCTTTTGTGGTGATTGAAAAGAAAGGAGAGAATCTCCCGGAAGATGACATTATCTACATAGCTGGAGATGCAACAAAGGACGAGGTACTGAGGGAAGCTGGTATTGAAAGGGCTAAGGGGCTTATTACAGTACTATCACAGGATGCAGAGAATCTTTATGTTGTCCTGAGTGCAAAGGGTCTCAATCCAGAACTCTTTATAGTCGCAAGGGCAGCAGAGGAAGGAGCAGAGGTAAAATTAAAAAGGGCCGGGGCAGACAGGGTGGTATCTCCCTATCATATTGGAGGTCTGAGGATTGCCCATACTGTGCTGAGGCCAACGGTAGTAGATTTTCTTGAATTCGCTACAAGGTCAGAGCATTTAGAAATTCAGATAGAAGAAATACCAGTTGGTGAGACTTCAGTCTTTGTGGGTAAGACAATAGGAGAGAGTGGCATCGGAAGGGACATAGGAGCAATAATAATAGGCATTAAGAGGAGTGATGGAAGAATGGAATTCAACCCTACATCCCAGACAACGATTAAATCAGGGGATACCCTTATAGTCCTTGGCGAGGCACAGAAACTCCAGCTCCTTGAAAAGATGTCAGGTAATTAAATCTTATCCACCCTTGCCTTATTCAAGCCCCCTGTGAGAAAATTCAATAGGTATAGCGTGTTAGGGGTTAGGGATTAGTAGTTAGGGATTAAGGGTTAGTCCTACTTCCTACACCCTAATCCCTACTCCCTAAAGGAGGTGAAGATGCACCGCTCGATTACTGCTCTACTGCTCTATCTATTAGTCTCTCTCACAGGATGCGTTATAAATATCTCCATGTGGCCTGAAGAACAGCCCCTTAAGGAACAGCTGATCGAGGGCACTGGCAGACCCAAGATATTGCTCATACCTCTGACAGGCTCTATTACAGAAGATGGAAGAAATTCACAGGTAAGCCTTATAAAGGAAATGCTCCAGATAGCTGAAAAGGACAGCGACATTAAAGGTCTTGTATTGAGGATAGATTCTCCCGGTGGCACAGTTAATGCCTCCGATGTAATTTATCATGAGATAAGGAGATTCAAAGAAAAGAAGGCCCTTCCTGTTTATTGCCTAATAGATGGTATTGGTGCATCAGGAGCCTATTATATCTCAATGGCCTGTGACAGGGTCTATGCAACTCCATCGTCCATTACAGGTAGTATTGGTGTTATTGCCATGAAGTTTAATGTGGAAAGTCTAATGTCAAAGATTGGCATACAGCATGAGGTTATAAAGTCAGGAGACAAGAAGGACTTCTGGTCACCCTTCAGGCCATCCACCCCCGAGGAGAAGGAGATATTTCAGAGGATAATAGATCAGCTTTATGAAAGGTTCTTGAATGTCATTTATGAAGGAAGACAGAAGACCCTCCCCATGGAAGACTTAAGAAGACTTGCAGACGGAAGGGTCTACACAGCAGAGCAGGCTTTAAAGGAAAGGCTTATAGATGGAATAGCCTATATGGATAATGTTATAGAAGAGCTCAAAAGAGCGGGAAACATTAAAGAGGCAAGAATAGTGAGATACTATCAGCCAGGAACCTACAGACCTACATTTTATTCTCATAATGAAATAAACCTCTCTTTATCAATTAATGACTTTGAGGGAGTCCATTCCGTAAAGTTCATGTATTTATGGTTGCCTTGACCCATATTAGGCTATAGGCTATAGAAAATAAGAAATAACCTGAGGTCTGTCGCCTGACGCATTAAGCCTAATATCCTAATGCCTGAAGCCTGCTGAGGCCTGTCGCCTAAATTTGCGTGGAGCGTGGAGCGTGTAGGGATTAATGAACCCACCTAATCTTTATCCTCTATGCTATACGCTACACGCTGTATACCTCATCCTAAAGCCTGAAGTTGGGTTAGTCCTACCCCCTACTCAGTATACTTTCCTCACTAATGAGGCTGAACCTCTTCATGCACTCTATACCTTTATCAAGGGTTTCAATAATATCCCTCATGACTGCAACTTTCGCCACCTGATTGTACTGATCAATAAATTCCCTTTCAAAGACGTCAGCAAACTCCAGCATCTTCCTGTCCTGTTCTGTAAGGCCCTCTCTTCCGACTATTGCCTCGAGCCTTCTGAGGTCCCTTCCCTTTGCATAATATTTATAAAGAAGGTTTGCAATCCTTCTATGGTCTTCCCTCGTCCTTCCCTCTCCAATACCATTCTGCATGAGCCTTGAAAGACTTGGCAGGATATCAACTGGCGGGAATATGCCCTTCTGGTGAAGCTCCCTGCTGAGGACAATCTGACCCTCTGTGATGTAACCTGTAAGGTCAGGTATGGGATGGGTTATGTCATCCTCTGGCATGGTTACAACTGGTAAAAGCGTTATAGACCCCTTTATGTTCTTCAATCTTCCTGCCCTTTCGTAGATTGATGCAAGGTCAGAATACATATAACCAGGATAGCCCCTTCTCCCAGGAAGTTCCTCCCTTGCAGTAGAGACCTCTCGAAGGGCATCGCAGTAATTGGTCATATCAGTAAGAACAACAAGGACATCCATTGATTTATCAAAGGCAAGATATTCAGCCACTGTAAGGCAGTATCTTGGGGTGAGGAGCCTTTCAAGAACAGGCTGATCAGCCATATTAATAAAGGCAACAAAAGGAGCCTCCATCTCCTCAAGGGTCTTCATAAAAAAGGAGTAGTCCTGAAATGTGAGGCCCATGGCACCAAAGACTATTACAAACTCCTTTTCTTCTTTTTTAAAAAGATCAGTTTTTCTAATTCTTGCATTTCTCAGGATAAAGGCAACAACTTCCTTTGACGGAAGACCTGCACAGGAAAACACTGGTAGTTTCTGACCTTTCACAAGGGTATTGAGGCCATCAATTACTGAAAGGCCTGTCTCTATAAATTCCTCAGGTCTTGCCCTTGATACAGGATTCATAGGATAGCCTGTCACAGGTGCCCATTTTTCAGGAACAGGAAGTGGAATACCATCAAGGGGTTTGAAGGAGCTACTGAAGACCCTACCAATCATATCCTCTGAAAGGGGAATCTTCTTGAGGCTATCAGTAAATACAACGGTTGTATTTTTTATATCAAGACCTTTTGTTTCGCCAAAGACCTCAATGAGGACTGTGTCGTGTTCAATCTTCAGAACCTCTCCCTCTCTCTCCTCTCCTGAGGGAGAAATAATTCTCACAATCTCTCCTGTGCGAGCAGAAAAGACCTTTTCTACAAAGAGCAATGGACCCTTTATGGAAGAAATCGTCCTGTAAGAATGCTCTGCTGGCCTCATCTTAATATCTCCTCGAGGCTAATGCCCTTTTTAAGGGAGCTCAGCGCTTTATTGTAAAACTCCACAATATCTTTTATCTTCTTTAATGTCATCTCTGGTGGAGAAAAGGCATCTTCGGTATAGGCATTCTGGCTAAGGAATTCAAGCCTTATCCTTTCAGCTATATGCATGAGAAGCCTGTCTGAGTCCTGAAGACCCTCCATTCCGACTATCTCGACAATCTCCCTCAATGTCTCTTCTTTCTGGAGTATCTCGATACATCTCTGCCTGAGGGCTGACCACTCTTGAGAAACCCTGTTATCAAAAAATTCCTCTAACTCCTTTGAATATAACGAATAACTCTGAAACCAGTTTATTGCTGGAAAGTGTCTTCTATGGGCAAGGGATGTATCAAGCATTAAAAAGGCACCAGCAGTCCTAAGGCAGGACTGAGTAACAGGCTCTGTAAAATCTCCACCAGGTGGAGATACAGAAAGAATCATGCTGAGGGAACCTGTCCTTCCTCCAATAGTCTCAACAACACCCGCCCTCTCAAAGAAACTGGCAAGCCTTGATGCAAGATAGGTTGGATACCCTTCTTCACCTGGCATCTCCTCAAGGGCAGAGGATATCTCCCTTAATGCCTCTGCCCATCTTGAAAGGCTATCTGCAAGAAATAGGACATGGTATCCCATATCCCTATAGTATTCTGCCATTGTAACTGCTGTATAAATAGAGGCCTCCCTTGCTGCAACAGGCATATTTGATGTGTTTACAACGAGGATAGTCCTGTCCATGAGGGGTCTGTCTGTCCAGGGGTCCTTGAGTTTCATAAATTCCTCGAGCATCTCTGCCATCTCATTCCCCCTTTCACCGCATCCAACATAAACCACTATATCAGCATCAGCAAATTTTGCTATAGACTGTTCGAGAATCGTCTTTCCTGTGCCAAACCCTCCAGGAAGGATTGCCGTACCTCCCCTTGCGAGGGGAAAGAGAAAGTCAATACATCTCTGGCCTGTAATTAATGGTTCATGGGCTGGTAATTTTCTTCTGTAAGGTCTTGGCATCCTCACAGGCCATTCATGACAGCCAAAAAGTTCTGTTCCATCCTCAAGCTCTGCAATAACCTCATTGAGACTTATCTCTCCCTTGGCTATCCACTTTATTATGCCCCTTTTATGAGAAATCAGATAGTGTTTGAAAGAGCCTTCTTCAACATAGCCAAAAAAATCTCCTTCTGCTATTTCATCTCCTTTGTTCTTTAAAGGAAAGAATCTCAATCTCTTTATATAATCAAGGGCATAAAGCTCTCTACCACCTGTTATGAATAATCCCATCTCTTCCTCAAGCCTTTTTAATGGTCTCTGGAGTCCATCAAATATGCTTGAAAGAAGCCCGGGCCCCAATCTCACAGTAAGGGGCATACCCGTGGATTTTACTGGCTCTCCTATTGAAAGACCCCTTGTATCCTCATACACCTGTATAATGGACCTGCCTTCCTCAAGTCTCACCACCTCACCTGTGAGCATAGACCGTCCAACATAAACCCTATCATAAAGTTTAAGACCCTTTGCCTCAGCAATAACTGTTGGTCCTGATACGCCCCTTATTATTCCCACAGCTTCCATCATATCCTCAACCTCACATGATAACCAATTGCCCTTCTTATTATTCTCTGGAGATAATCCTCAACCTCTTCAGGTTTTTCTGGTGCAGGTATTATTACAACCACTCCACTGAATCCCTCCTCAAGCCTCTTAAGCCTTTCAGGTCCGAAGGTATTAACGAGCCTCTCATCAATTGCTATCAGACCTGTCTCGGGATCAGCCATGAGCCTTTTAATAGTCTCTTCAAAATCTTTATCCTTTATTGAATACTGAATAACACCCGCAAGGCTGAATCCATACTCAGCATCCTCGGGTGTTATGAAGACTATCTTTTTCATATTATCTCATCTCTCAGGTATGTTCTTTCTATATCAAGGCCCTCAAGAACGGTACCTGCATTCCTGTTTTCGATGTAGAGACACCAGAGATAATATAAAATGAGACCTTTTCCATCAGGTTCATAACTCATCTTTCTGAGCATCCTGCCGAGACCCTTCAAAAGACTATCCTCTACCTCACCTGAAAACCCTGTCATTGACCTCACTATCTCTAATACACCGGTAAGTGAGCCCTTATTTTTCAGCTCCTCAAGGATTCTATGAGAGATTCTCCCACCCCTTATAAAATCCTGAAGGGGGATATTCCACTTTATGGACTTGTAGAGATTTATAATGTTCCTCATGTCTATGAGATACAGGATGAAGGACCTCAAAGGTTCATCGAGCTTAAAAAATCTAAGGTATTCAAGAAGGGTATTGTTCATAAATATCTCTAAACCAGAAATTCCTTTTTTCAAAAACCTCTCCTCTGCAGAAAGAAATCCTTTATAAAAGCCTCCCAGAAGGTTTACGAGTTCCTTTATGGCAGAATCAAAATCTCCTCCAGAAACCATCAGCCTTTTTATCTCTTGTGAAAGAAGGCTTATATTTAAAATATCCTGAGCTTTTTCAATATAACCTCCCTTCAGGTATCTCAAAGAGATAAAGAGGGTTCTGAACTCTATCCATACAAAATAAGGCCAGTAGAGGGTTCTCAATCTATTGTTCATCTCAGAATAAATCCATCTGTATCTTTTAAGTAATCCTGACCAGCCTGCACTGATATAACCATAGGACCTTATGAGACCGGATATGTCAGGAGAGGAAAGGAGGCCTTCCCAATCCTTGATAAGCCTTACCCTTTTCCCTCTTATCCTTGCGATAAGATATTCCTCTGGATAATTCCTCTGAAGAGGCTCTTCAAGAAGGTTTTTCACAGCATACCTTCAATCTTTATTCTTAGATAAGACCTCTTTTAGCATTTCTGGCAATATCTCAGGCCAGAGCCTCTCAAGCCTCTTCTCAAAGGTGTTATCAATATTTATCCCCTCTTCGGACTCCACACGAAGACCTCCTGAAATCCCCTGATATTTCAATATAAGGGCAGAGGGGAAATACCTCCTCGCCATCTCCTCATCAGAAGGGTTTACATATACCCTGCTCCATTTAAAAGAAGGAATCTCCATAACAAGCCTTTCGAAGGTCTCCTCGTATCCCTCAGACCTCAGTTCATAAAGGGAATCCCTCGCGAGTTTATAGAGCCTTTCTGAGAGTTCGTTCATTGCAATAGTTCTTAATGTCTGGGCCTCCCTTTTTGTCCTGAAAAGTAAGGAAGAGACCTCCTTAAGGGCCCTCTCCTCGGCTTTCCTTATAGATTCCTTTCTCTTTTCCTCAAACTCTGAAAAAAGCCTCTCCCTGTAAGACTCTATCTCCCTTCTGGCCTCTTCCTCAAGGGCCTTCAGCTCTTCCAAAGACCTCTTTCTTAAGGATTCAATAAGCTCCTGGTAGCCCATCCTATTTTGCCGTAAGGATGATAGTAGCAATTACAAAGCCAAGGATTACCATCGTCTCAGGAATTGCAACAAGGATTATCACTGTTCCGCTCAATTCTGGTTTTTCAGCAAGGGCACCAGCTCCTGCTGAACCAATCCTCGATTGTGCCCAGGCTGTTGCAAGGGCACTAAGACCAATTGCAAGGGCTGCTGCAAAGGCTATAAGAACCTTCTCCATAAAGCACCTCCTCTATTTAGATTTTTCTAAAAGGCTCAAATCTCCTTCCACCAGGCTCAATAAATTTGCTGAAGAACTCCACATAGTGGAGCCTCATGGAATGGATTGTCGGTGAAAAAACACCGAGAATGATATTTATAAGATGCAAAAGCCCTGCAACAACAGCACCAGCAATTATATTACCAGTCATTCCGGCAAGCCTGTTTGCGACAAAGGCAAGTAATACAGAGGTCAGACCTATTGCCATTATCCTTGCATAGGATATGATATTGCCGATGGTCTTTATAAGTTCAAGGGGTGCAAGGAGACCACCCGTTATAATAAGAACTGGCAGGAGGATAATAATCAGTGTAATAATTGGTGAAACAAATCTCTCAGGTATTATCCCGCAAAGGGCAGATACAGCAATAACAGTAGCAATGATTAATAGTATATCTATGGATTTTGCAATAGCCTCCTTCTTTGCTCTTTTCTTGATACCTGTTATAACACCGAGAAGCAGGCCAATCAATACATGAAAGAGACCAACGGCAAGGGCAAAATAGAGCATAGGGATAACTGCTGTCCTTCGCTCAATACATATGGGTTCAAGACCGAAGAGCTTGTGGCCCACCTCGCCAAAAAACTCTCCATAGAGGATACCGAAAAAGGTAGAATAGATGGAGCATATGAATATTATCCTGGAGACATCCTGAAGGTTCTTTTTCTTTTTAAATCTTCTTAAAGAAAATATTGAAAGGCAAAGCAACACAATACCATAGCCTGCATCACCAAGAATCATACCAAAGAATATAGGAAAAAAGAGGCCTATAAAAGGTGTTGGGTCAAAGGTTCCATATCTTGGAAGGGGCAATAGCCGAACCATTACCTCAAAGGGCTGAAAATAAGGTGGGTTCTTGAGCATCACAGGGATTCTCTCGAGGTCCTCCTCAAATATCTCCTTTTCAATAAGTGTTACCCTTCCGCCAAATCTTTCATTTAATCTCCTGGAAAGTGTTATCACTGCATCAGAAGGCATCCAGCCGTAGATAATAAAACACATCCTTGTCTCAAATACATGGGCAGTGGCCTTCATGATAGAGAGTCTTTCATCTATCCATTCAAGGGTTCTATCATAAAGGGGCTTCCATCGCAATGTGAACCTCTGAACCTCACTATTAACCTCCTGTATAGCCCTGTTTATCTCCTCAATCTTTTCATTAAATATCTTCAATCTCTCAGCAAAGGAAAGACCTTCAATGGTTGAGGGAAGGGTAATCTCTGGTATCCTCTCATCACTAAGGGCCTTTCTGATAATCTCTGAAAGCCTCTTTTCAGCAATGAGGACACCTGCAAGGGTTCCATCAGAGGACCTGTTTGTAAAAAGCTCATACCTGCCATCAGTTATTTTGAAGAGAAGCTTTCTTAGATGCGGAATCGCCTCAGGCTCTTTTATTGTAAGACCTATAAAATCTATCTCCTCTGTTTTCTCCACCCCTCCGATTATCGGTTCTATGGCATCCATAAAGTTTTTATATCTAATTAGCTCAGAAAGCTCTCTCTGGAGAAGGTCCTTTTTCTTCATAAGCCCTTCAAGAAATTTAATATGTCCTGGAAGCAATCTCCTCAATGTATCTATGATATTGACGGGCTCAATATAACTCCTTCTTGTTGTAATTTTAGGCATAAGGGAAAATAGTTCTTCAAGATGGACCTTCATATCTTCAAGGAGAAGTTTCTCTGAAAGGGCCTTATGATCCATTGAAAAGGTACTTATGTATTCTTCCTCTGCCCTATCGATGAACCCAACAGTCTCTGTCTCGATCTGAAATATCCCCTCTTCTCTGAGAACCTCCAGGGTATCTTCCAGAAGTTCCTTCATACCAGCTATCTCCACCTTTGACATCCTGACAATCATAGCCTTACCCTACCCGCTACACGCTCTTTTATATATTTAAGAACTATCTCCTTTAAAACCTCCTCTCTCATATCTCTGAGCCTGCAGGCCTCATTTCTTGCCCCTTCAAGAAGTTCTTCTGCCTTTTTTTTAGCATCTCTTTTTATGTTTTCTCCAATCTCCATAGTTTCTTTCTCAAGGCTTCCTTCTCTTAATACAAACTCTTCATTTATCTCCTTTTTCTTCTCTTCAAGCCATTTCTCGATGCGGGACTTCTCTTTTCTGAAATTATCAGCAATCTCCCGTTCAGCCTCTATTATTAATGAAACAAGGTCTTTCATATCATATCCATACCATATAATAAAAGGAGAGTCAACTCCATTGGCAGTGATTCAGAATCTAACTCACTAATTCACTAACTCACTATTAGTGGTATAATATTCCATGAATCTCTGGGAAGCCTATTTTTCTGCAGTAAAAAAACAGAACTGGCAGAAGGCCCTTGAGCACCTTAATGAACTTAAGGGTTCAGAACCTGAAAATCCTCAGGTCTTTCTTAAACTTGGCGATGCCTATCAAAAACTCGGAAAACCAGAAAAGGCTATCCCTGAATACTCTCAGGCTGCCTGGCTTTTTTTGAAAGATGGCTTCGTCCAGAAGGCACTGGCAGTGTATAAAATAATCCTCAGGCTCGATCCCAACAATCAGGAGGCAGTGAATAAATCAAGGGACCTCCTGGTGGAGATAGAGCTTTCAAAACAGAGGTCAGACATTAGTGCAACAGTCCCAGAGAGCGACAGCCTACAGCCTGTTTCTCAAGATACGACAACTGTTACTTTCAACACCGACGAGCTCCAACCTTCTACCTCCGCTCAGCCGTCCTTTGAGGAGCTAATAGTAAGGACATCCTATGAAGAACAAAAGACAGATATTAGTGCGACACCGACTTTAGTTGACACAGACCTTGTGCCTGAATTTCTTAGAGACCTTTCCCCTGAGGAGATCAGTGATATAATGACAAAGCTCAAGGCCTCTCAATTTAAGAAAGGTGAAACAATTATTGAAGAAGGAGATTCAGGTGATTCCGTCTATATCATTAAATCTGGAAAGGCCCTTGTAACAACCCATGTCCTTGGCAAAAAGATTGACCTGGCAACACTTGAGAAAGGAGACCTCTTTGGAGAGGTTGCCTTCCTTACAGGAAGACCAAGGACAGCCACGGTAACTGCCTTAGAGGATATGGAGGTTCTTGAGTTTACAAGACCACTTCTTGAGGAGTTGATAGAGAAAAGACCCGAGCTCCTGAAGACACTTCAGGACTTTTACTATTCAAGGCTCCAGAACACTATAAAAAAGGCTACTCAAACTCATAAGACAGAATAAGAGAAATATTCCACTGCTCTGAGTCTATCCTGTCAGATGCATAGGCATCACAACCACCAAAAGGGCATTCAGAAGTAGCTCTATAAAAATACTGGTGCTGGGTCCCTCTTGTGTGGAACCTGAGATATTCACCGCCCGCCTTTAAATGAAGTCCTTTAAAAATATTGTAATCTCCACCAAGGCTCAAAAATACACCAACACCATCTGTTTCTGCAGTAGCAAGTTTGTATCTGAGGATATGGTCATCCCTGTCCTTTGCATAGACATACCCAGCTCCTCCTTTTAAAAGAAACATTAAATCCTTACCAATCAAAAATTCAGCATCCAATCCCCCATAGATAAACTCATATCTTATCTTGTAGTGAAGGACCTCTCCTGGCACATACATTGTAAAATCAGAACTATAGGGTCCATATCCAGTCTGGGCTACATTACTAGCTACAAAATTGAAACCCTGATGTTTATAACCAATGAGGGGTTTAAAGGACAGGTGTTTTGAACTGAAAAGGCTATAACTCATATTGAGGTCAATTATAAGGGCATCGAGTTTTATATCTGATTCAGAATAGATGTCTTTCCCTGGATGGGCTACACCATAAAGAGAAATATCAAGGTCATCGCTCAGCCAGTCAGAGTCCTTGAGCCTTCCTGAGCCATCGTCAATATTTTTCATAACACGGAAACCAAGCCTGAACCTCTCATAAGAATTCTCCTTATAAGAGATTGCTCCATCGAGGCCAATAAGGTAGGTCTTCAAGGGAAACTTAAGCTCACTCTCTATTCCTGAGGGGCCTTCATAATAACTAATATGATAGGTTGTGTGGCCTCTAAGGCTCGAGGAGCTTACACCAAGAGTTGTTATGAGTTCTCCTTCACCAAAAGGAGCTCCCAGGGCCTCTGGTGGGAATAAGACAAGTATAAAGATGCTCAAAAAAATGAATGCCATTTATAAACCAATTTCTGATTAAAGAATCCCTATCTTTGATAGATAGTCTTTACTTTCTCTTATAAATTCTTCTGCCTCATTTACAGCACTCTCAGCTGTCTCCTGATCTATATATGAAAATACTTCATAATCGGAGCTTTCTCTATCATCCTTCAGATTTGAGAGATATTTCCCGAGGTCTTTTTTAAACTTCCCTGTTTTTACAAAAAGAAGACCAAAAAGGGTTACCACCCCCTTATGGGTATCTGCCTTCTCACCTTCGGATAAGAGAAGGGCCTGAGTGGCATGGTAGACAGCATAATAAGCCCTTGATACCGCATCTTCGTAGTCTTCAGTTTTAAGAAGCTTTCTTGCAACATTGAGCTTTTTTTCCGCTTTTTCTATATATCCTTTTATCAGTTCTTTAACTGCCTGTTCCAAGCCTGATTCCCTCCTTTGCCACCTTTTCCATAAAGGGAGTAGGAATGGAGTTGAGGCGGTTAAATTCTTCTTCTGTGAATATCTTTAATGATATTAATCTGCCTGTTTCAAGAAGGACATCCATTACAATATCATATAACCTGCTCTTAAGGGCTTTATCCTTTTTACTTAGAATAATCAATATATCATAATCAGAATCGGGCCTCCAATCATCCCTTGCCCTTGAACCAAAAAGATAAATATCCCTTAATTCCTTAATTAAAGGAGAAGTGTTACTTTCGCCACCAAAAAGAAGCGAAAGAAACTTCGATATTACTGGATCATCCTTAATTCTTTTTTCAGCAACTGTTACTTTCGCCACCGTATTACCTTTGCCACCAAATACAGGCTACAGCCTTTTAACAGTATAGCGTGTTAGGGGTTAGTCTACACCCAACCCCCTACACACTACTCCCTAATCCCTATGCCTATAGCTTGCTTAAATATAACATATCTTATGCTAAAATTAAACATGAAGATTGCCATTACAGGGAAAGGTGGAGTTGGAAAGACCACACTGAGTGCTGTCCTTTGTTATCTCTTCAAAGAAGAGGGCAAAAAAGTCATTGCTGTTGATGCAGACCCAGATGCAAATCTCGCAAGCGCCTTAGGAGTTCCCAGAGATAAGGTATCCAGTATAAGACCAATTGCAGAGTTAAAGGACCTCATAGCTGAAAGGACAGGGGTAATGCCAGGTCAAATGGGAGGGATCTTTAAGCTGAATCCAAAGGTTGATGACATTCCTGAAGAGATAGGCTACAGGCTTGATGGCATAGTGCTCCTTACAATTGGAAGCTCAAAAGAGGCTGCTTCTGGATGTTACTGCCCTGAGAATGTATTTCTCAGAAGACTCCTCAAACACCTCATAGTGGAAAGGGATGAGGTTGTAATTGTTGACATGGAGGCAGGTATAGAGCATCTCACAAGAGGGACTGCAGAAGGTGTTGATGCCTTTATTGTAGTTGTGGAGCCTGGCTCAAGAAGTATCCAGACTGCCATGACTGTAAAGGAGATGGCAAAGGGCCTTGGTATAAATAAGATCTTTGTAGTTGGCAATAAGGTAAGGGGTGAGGAGGACAGGGATTTTATTAAAAACAATGTCACCAGTATGGATATCCTCGGCTTTATAAGCTTCAACCATGAGATAATGGAGGCAGATATCAAGGGTATCTCACCCTATCATTATTCATCCAGGGCTCGTTCTGAGATAAAGTCAATCAAAGAGAATCTCCTTAATAAGATAGCAGGGAGCGTATAGCGAGTAAATGGATGGATAAGGCTGAGTTTAGAAAGGAGCTTCTCCAGAAAAGGGACTCCATAGAGCCTTCCATTAAAAAAAATAAAGACAGGGCAGTCATGGCAAGGCTTAAGGGTCTCTATGAATTCAAGTCTGCAAAGACTCTTCTCCTTTATGCATCTTTCAGGTCCGAGGTTGACACCCATGAGCTGATAAGAGAGTGTTTAGGGGCTCAAAAAAGGGTTCTACTGCCGAGGGTAAATTACTCATTAAAAAAACTCGAGATAAGGGAAATCGAATCTATTAATGACATTGAAAAAGGTCACTGGGGCATCCCAGAGCCAAAGAGAGCAACCCCTTTAAGAGACTTAAATGAGGCTGACCTTATAATAGTGCCTGGTGTCTGCTTTGATAGAAAGGGAGGAAGGATTGGCTATGGAGCTGGCTATTATGATAAACTCCTTAAAGGTCTTAATAGAGCTATTCCGGTTATTGCCCTTGCCTACGACGAACAGATTATTGAAGAGATTCCATTAGAAGCCCACGACAGACGGGTTGACATGATTATTACAGACAGGGAGGTTATATACTGTGGACTTAAAAAAGATTAAAGAGGGCGTAAGGCTAATCCTTGAAGGAATCGGTGAAGACCCGGAAAGGCCAGGTCTCAGGGAGACTCCAGAGCGTGTGGCAAGGATGTATGAGGAGCTCTTTGAAGGTCTTGGAAAATCTGTTGAGGAGCTCCTCAAGCCCATTGAAGGTGAAAGCCATGATGAGATGGTCCTATTGAAGGATATCCCTTTTTACTCTATCTGTGAACATCACCTGCTGCCTTTCATAGGCATTGCCCACATTGCCTATATTCCAGCAGGTAAGATAGTAGGCCTCAGTGAACTTGCAAAGGCCCTTGAGGTCCTTGCAAAAAGACCCCAGGTACAGGAGAGGCTCACAAGTCAGCTTGCAGACCTCCTTATGGAAAGGCTAAAACCCAAAGGTGCAATGGTGGTTATTGATGCAGAGCATCTATGCTTGAGCATGAGAGGGATTAAGAAACCAGGTGCAAGGACTGTCACCTCTGCTGTTAGAGGCCTCTTCAGGACAAAACAATCCACCCGTGAAGAAATGCTTGAGCTTATTAAGAAGCACTAATTTAGGCTTCAGAGTACTTTACAATCCTCTTTATCATAAGCGATAATAAATAACATTTATTTAAAGTGATTTAGATTCTAAATCATTCTCACTAAATTACTAAACTAACGGGAGGTTATAATGGCAGCACAATTAATTGATGGAAAAAAAGTAGCACAGGATGTGAAGGAATTACTCAAAAAGGAAATAGCTGAATTAAGCTCAAAAGGTATTACGCCTGGTCTTGCTGTTGTCCTTGTGGGTGACAATCCAGCTTCAAAGAAATATGTTGCCTCAAAGGAAAAGACCTGTGAAGAGATAGGTATAAAGAGCTTTGGCTACAAACTCCCTGCTGAGACAACTCAGGAGGAACTCATAAAACTTATTGATAAACTCAATGCTGACCCATCTGTTCACGGGATTCTCGTTCAGCTTCCCCTTCCAAAGCATCTGAATGAAAAGGAGATAATGTACAGGATAGCCCCTCATAAAGATGTGGATGGCTTCGGTCCCCACAGCCTCGGAAAACTCGTCCTTGATGAGCCCACCTTTATACCCTGTACACCCTTTGGTGCAATAAAGATGCTTGAGGCATATGGCATCGACCCTGCTGGAAAACATGCTGTTGTTGTTGGAAGAAGCATAATTGTCGGCAAACCCCTTGCACTCCTGCTCCTCAGAAAAAATGCCACTGTAACAATATGCCATTCAAGGACACAAAACCTTAAAGAAGAATGTCTCAAAGCAGACATCCTCTGTGTTGCCATAGGAAAGGCAAAGTTTATAACAGGTGATATGGTTAAACCAGGTGCTGTTGTTATAGACATTGGCATAAATGTAACTCCAGAAGGAAAGATAGTAGGAGATGTTGACTTCGAGACTGCAAAGGAGAGGGCCTCTTACATAACACCTGTGCCAGGTGGAGCAGGCCCAATGACAATAGCGATGCTCATGTATAACACAGTGCAGGCAGCAAAAATCAGTATAAAATGATAAAAGAAAATAGATTTCTGTTACCCTCACCATCAGAAGAAAACGAGACAATGAGAGGCCTTCTGATTAAGAGATTAAGGGAAAGGCTTTCTCAGGAAGAAGGAATAGTCTTTTCTTATATCTTTGGCTCCTTCGCAAGAGGAGAGCCTTTTAGAGACATTGACTTAGCAATATATACTAAAGGCAGAGAGGAACTCTTACGGAAGATCGAGCTTATGGGTGAACTTACTGATATTTCAAGATATCCAGTAGAGATCATAACATTAAACGATGCACCTATTAGTATCCAGATGCGGGCAATTGAAGCAAGCAGAGATGAGGACATAAGAAGAGATTTTGTCGAAAAGACAGGTAAAAGCTACAGAGAGTACTACCACTTCAGAAACCTCTTTCTCGGAATTGAAGGGCTATGCAAGTGAAAGTAGATATCGAGAGGCTAAAAATACATAGAAGATACCCTGAGTGATCTTGAAAAGTTCGTAAATGAAATTGAAGAATGGATTAAAAATATCTGAATCAGGAGTTATGAAATGATAATTACGAAAAAGAAGGACTTTCAGGAACTCTATGAAAACATAAAGGGCTACAGGAGCTTCTTTCTCCTTGGATGCTCTGAGTGCGCAACCCTCTGTGGAACTGGTGGAGAGCCAGAACTCAGAGAGCTCAAAGGGACCATTGAAGGGCTTGGCAAGGAGGTAACAGGCACCTTTGTGGCAAAGACAGGCTGTCAGGTTCTTGGGACAAAGGTTGAACTGAAACCCTTCAAGGAAGCCATTGACAGGGCAGAGTGTATAATAGTCCTTTCCTGCGGAGCTGGCACTCAAACAGCTGTTGAACTCTATGAAGACAAACCAGTATATCCTGCTAATGATAGCCTGTTCCTCGGAAATATGACGAGATTCCAGGTCTTTGACGAGAGGTGCTCCCTCTGTGGAAAATGCATCCTTGATAAAACAGGCGGGATCTGTCCTATCACTACCTGTCCAAAAGGACTCCTTAACGGTCCCTGCGGAGGGATGAAGGATGGCCATTGTGAGGTGAGCCCTGAGCTCCAGTGTGCCTGGGTGAGGATATACGAAAGGATGAAAAGGCTTAATCAGCTTGATAAACTCAGGGAGTTTATAATGGAGCCAAAGGAATGGTCAAAGGCCCAGAAGCCAAGAAGACACTATGAAGAAAAGGCAAAGAAATAGGTGGCGAAAGTAACAGTTTAAGAGGTCTTATGACATTCAGGGAAAAACTTGAGTCAGGCAAGTTTGTTATTACTGCAGAGGTTGGCCCTCCAAAGGGAACAGACATTACCGAGATGGTTCACCATATTGAGCTTCTTAAGGGCAAGGTAGATGCCATAAACATTACAGACAATCAGTCAGCTGTTATGAGAATGAACTCCTTGAGCGGATGTGTCCTGTGTCTCCAGCATGGTGTGGAACCAATCCTTCAGGTCACCTGTAGAGACCGCAACAGGATAGGCCTTCAATCAGACATCCTTGGTGCCTATGTCCTCGGAGTAAGGAATATCCTCTGCATGACAGGTGACCATGTATCAGCTGGAGACCATAAGGATGCAAAACCTGTCTATGACATAGAGTCTGTAGGGCTCATAAAGACAGTTCAAGGACTCAACAATGGTAAAGACATCTCAGGTACAGACCTCAAGGGTAAGACAGCCTTCTACATTGGTGCAGTGGTAACTCCTGAGGCAAATCCCCTTGAACCCCAGTTAATGAAATTCGAAAAAAAGATAAGGGCTGGGGCAAAGTTCTTCCAGACGCAGGCAGTTTATGATATGGAAAGACTTAAGGAATTCATGAAGTTTGCAAGACAGTATCCAGTAAAGATAATAGCTGGCCTTGTTGTGCTTAAGAGTGCGGGCATGGCTAATTTTCTCAATACAAATGTCCCTGGCATAAGGGTTCCTCAGGAACTTATAAATGAACTAAAGGCAGCAGGAAAGGAAAAGGCCCTCGATACAGGCCTGAACATTACCGCAAGACATATAAGACAGATCTACGAAGAAAAGATATGCGATGGTGTCCATGTGATGGCAATAGGCATGGAAGATAAAGTGTCAGTTATACTTGAAAGGGCAGGATTGCTTTAATGAATGAGTTTACTGTATATAGAATCTCTGAAGCCGAAAAAAGGGAGGTCATTACAGAGTAAGCTCAAAATGATTACAATCCAGGAGCTCTGGAAAAAAAAGTCTGAAGGAAAGAAGATAACAATGCTCACGGCCTACGACTATCCCTTTGCAAAGATAGTTGATGAGGCAGGCATTGATATGATCCTCGTTGGTGATTCCCTTGCCATGGTTGTCCAGGGGAAGGAAAACACCCTTCCAGCAACGATGGATGAGATGGTATATCATACATCTATGGTAGTAAGGGCTGTAAGGAATGCCCTGGTCATTGGTGATATGCCCTATCTGAGTTATCAGGTCTCGGTGGAAGAGGCTGTAAGGAATGCAGGTAGGTTTATCAAAGAGGCAGGAGCCCACGGAGTAAAAGTTGAGGGAGGCTCTGAAGTCCTCCCTCAGATAAAGGCAATGACAAAGGCAGAGATACCAGTCCTTGGCCACATTGGCCTCACTCCTCAGGCAATCCTCAGGATGGGTGGATTCAAGGTTCAGGGAAGGACAGAGGAGCAGAGGAAAAGGCTTATAGAAGATGCCCTGAGTCTTGAGGATGCGGGAGCCTTTGCAATAGTCCTTGAGGCAATACCTATGGACCTTGCAAAGGAGATAACAGAGAAACTCTCAATCCCCACCATAGGGATAGGAGCAGGTCCCCATTGTGATGGTCAGATTCTTGTGCTTCACGACATCATTGGCCTCTTTGAGAGATTTACACCAAGGTTTGTAAAAAGGTATGCCAACCTCAAAGAGCTAAGCCTTCAGGCTATAAGACAGTACAAAGAAGAGGTAGAAAAGGGCCTCTTCCCTACAGAGGAGCATGGATTTAAATAAGCCCCTAATCTCTTAAAGACTCCTTTAGGTCAAAAATCCTCCTCTTACAACCTTCAGACTATCTACCACACTTACAATCCCCGATTGGTTCTAAATATCTCTGCAGTGAGAGATTTGTTTTTGTGTTTCTTTAGAATTAGAACCTGTTTTCTGGCAAAGACTAAATTTTTGGTGGTATAGCGTAAGAAGGATTTAATCCAATCAGGAAGCATCTCCTTTGGGGTTGTTTAGTATTTGATAAGTAAATTCTAAGGGAGGTAGCCCTGCTTTTTGAAGTATCTGCCTTATTATCCTGTAAGCCTCAGTCTTATTATTCGGAATCAATGGCCTTTTGTGCATGGTTTATTAGACTTGTACTGGTGGTGATGTCCTAAGCTGAAAAGAGAATCCCTGTTGACTTTTTTTAATTAAATAGGTGAATATGTATTATGCATAAGGCCCTTTCAAAGAAGGAAATAAAA
>DAISHO010000003.1:0-19721 GCA_036822495.1 Thermodesulfovibrionales bacterium | reverse complement strand
AGTCACCAACCCTTGGAGCCTGGGGCCTTGGATGGGAGGTCTGGCTCGATTCCATGGAGATTACCCAGTTTACCTATTTTCAGCAGGTTGGAGGGATTGACCTGAAGCCTGTCTCTGTGGAAATAACCTACGGCCTTGAAAGGATTGCCATGTATCTACAGGGAGTTGAGAATGTCTTTGATATCACCTGGACAGGGAATATTAAATACAGGGATATACACCACCAGTCTGAGGTAGAGTTTTCGAAGTTCAATTTTGAATATGCTGATGTTGATAAGCTCATAAGACACTTTGAGGATTACGAAACTGAATCAAAAAGGCTCTTCAGCTTGGGCCTCATACTTCCCGCCTATGAATACTGTCTTAAGTGTTCCCATCTATTTAATCTCCTTGATGCAAGGGGTGCCCTGAGTGTTACAGAAAGGACTGGCTACATAGCAAGGGTAAGGGCTCTGGCAAAGCTATGCGCCAGAGGATACTTAGAACAGAGGGAAAAGCTCGGATTCCCTCTTATGGGAAGGTGGTAAGGTGCATAAGTTTCTCCTTGAGATAGGAGTTGAGGAGATTCCAGCAAGGTTTATCACACCAACCCTCAGCATGATGAGACAATCGGCTGAAGGGCTTCTTAAGGAACAGAGGCTTAGTTATTCAGATATAAGGGTTTTTGCTACACCAAGAAGACTTACACTCATTATTGAGGGTCTTCCTGATAGGCAGGCTGATACTATTAAAGAGATATGGGGTCCTCCCAGAAAAGTGTGCTTTGATGAAAAGGGTAATCCCACAAAAACCTTTCTCGGGTTCTGTGCAGGTCATGGTATATCACCAGAAAATGTTGAGATAAGGCAGAAAGACAGAGGAGAGTATGTTGTTGCAAGGATTGAAGAAAAGGGTCTCCTGATGGAAAACCTGATGGATAAATTTGCCCTTTCATTTATAGGTTCACTAAACTTTCCAAAGTCCATGAGATGGGCAGACCACTCCATAAGATTTGTCAGACCAATAAGATGGATTCTGTGCCTTCTTGATTCCACAACTGTGGAATTCGAAATAGATGGAATAAAGTCCGGGAATTTCACTATAGGCCATAGATTCCTTTCAAAAGGAAAGAGCTTTATAAGTCATCCTGATGAATATATGGAGAAACTTTTAAACTCAGGTGTTATCGTTGATCAGCAGAAAAGGAAAGAGGAAACCTTAAGGCAGATACATGGTCTTGCTGAGAAAAGAGACCTGAGGGTTCATGAGGATGAAGAATTGCTTGAGGAGGTAACTTATCTTGTTGAGTATCCCTGGGCTGTGATGGCTAAATTTCCTGAGGAATATCTGGGCCTTCCTCCGGAACTCCTCATAACTGTCATGAGAGACCATCAGAAGTATTTTGCCACATACCTTAAAAATGGATTGAGCAACCATTTTATTGTTGTCTCTAACACTTCACCAGAGAATGAAGACAATGTAAGGACTGGTGCTGAGAGGGTCATTAAGGCAAGGTTTGAAGACGCAAGATTTTATTACAATGAAGATAAAAGCAAGAGGCTTGAAGATCGAATAGAGGAACTCAGGAGGGTTGTGTATCATGAAAAACTCGGAAGCCTCTTTGAAAAGACAGAAAGGATCAGGGCAATCTCAAGATATCTTGCCCAGAAACTTGTGCCAGAAAGGACAGAAAAGATTGACAGGGCTGCGAGATTATCAAAGACTGATCTGATTACAGGTGTTGTAAGGGAATTTCCTGAGCTTCAGGGTATAATGGGTTATTATTATGCCCTGAATGATGGTGAGCCTTCCGAGATTGCCCTTGCTATAAAAGAGCACTACCTTCCAAGGAGAAGTGGTGATAAAAATCCCTCAACCCATGAGGGAGCAATCCTGAGTATTGCTGACAAGATTGATAACATTGTTTCCTTCTTCGGACTCGGCCTTGAGCCCACTGGTTCTGAAGACCCCTTTGCCCTCAGGAGGCAGGCAATAGCAATAATTGGAATTTTAAGGCAATGGGGTTATCCTGTTACAATTGAAGAACTCGTAAATATTGCTTCAAGACAATTGCAAAATCTCCAAATCCCGGTTGAGAGGATTATAAACTTTATTGAACAGAGGGTAGAGGTAATATTAGAACAGGAAGGCTACAACCACGAGCTTATCTCTTCTCTGAGTTCTTATATTTCAAGATTGCCCCTTGAGGAGGTCATTAAGAGACTTCAAGCCCTTGAAGAATTTAGAAAAAGAAAGGAGTATCCTGATTTCGTCCTTGCTGCCAAGAGGGTCAATAATATCCTTTCTAAATTTTATGCTCCTCAGGCAACAGTGAAAGAGGAGCTTTTAAGTTCAGAACATGAAAGGTCTCTTTATAAAATATCAAAAGAGGTAGAACAGAGGCTTAAGGAAGGTATTGAAAAGGGAGATTACAACAACTGTATAGAAGCCCTTATATCCATGATAGGGCCTATAAATGGTTTCTTTGATAATGTCCTTGTGATGGCAAAGGAAGAAGATCTGAAGAAAAACAGGTTGAATCTTCTTTCAAATGTATGGAGAGCCCTCCTCATGGTGGCAGATTTTTCAAAATGCACTTTATAAGACATGAATTTTTTCTTTTTCATAAAGGGTTATCCGATTCCTTCCATTCTGTTTTGAAATATAAAGGGCCTCATCAGCACATTTTATGAGTCCTTCCTTAGTATTGGCATCAAAAGGATAGGTTGCAATACCCACGCTTATTGTGAGTTTCTTGTTAGGCTGGCTCTCTGCCTCTCCTTCAAACTGTTCATTTAAAACTTTTTCAAGAAGTCTTTCTGCTACTATGGCAGCCTGTTCTTTTGTTGTCTCAGGAAGAAGTATAGCAAATTCTTCTCCACCATAACGATAGACCCTGTCAGTAATCCTAATTGAGTTTTTAAAAAGCCTGCCTATCCTCCTGAGAACCTCGTCTCCCTTAACATGCCCGTGAAAATCATTGAAATGTTTAAACCAATCTATATCAATCATCAGTAAAGACATGGGCCTGCTATGTCTGTTACAGCATGCTATATCTATAACAATATCCTCATCAAATTTCCTCCTGTTATAACAACCAGTAAGGCAATCTTTAAGCGACTGTGCCTTTATTTCAGAATAGATAAGTGAGCGTTTAACTGCTATGGATATTTCCTTTGCGAGGACTTCTATAAACTGGAGGTCTTCTTCTGTAAAAGCTCCCTTTTCTGATGAATCCAAATGTATTATACCCTTTACTTCATCATCAACAATCACTGGTGCACATATTAGAGAATTCATCTTGCATTCAGTGGGAACACAGCTTGACATGTTGCTGTTACTTAAATCATTGGCATATATGCTCTGTTTGGTGGTCATTATATATTTTATGGCAGGCAATTCTGGTGTAAGTTCTATATCTCCGAGCATCTTCTGGAAACCCTTTTCAGCAACCACTTTTATGGAATCACATTCAATAATTAGCAGGGCACAGGCATTACAATTAAGTATGCCTGTCAATTCATTAACAAGTATACGACCTACCTCATCAAGTTCAAGGGTAGCACCAATGCTCTTATGAATCCTTGCTATAGCAGAAAGTGTCTTTAATTCTTTTTCTTTTTTATCCATAATACAAATTCTATCAATCCCGAAAAGTTATGTCAAATTTTATGGTATTATTATAATATGAAAGCCCTGTGGAGTGGTTATTTAAGCTTTGGCCTTGTAAATATCCCTGTAAGGCTTTATGGAGCAACTCATAAAGGAGAGCTTTCCTTTCACCTCCTGCACAGGAAGTGTTCAACCCCTATAAAATATGAAAAATTTTGCCCTTCCTGCAATGTGAATATTGAGATGGAAGAGATTGTCAGAGGGTATGAATACGAAAAGGGTAAATTTGTCATTATTAATCAAGAAGAACTTGAAAATCTACCACTTAAAAACTTGAAAAATATAGAAATATTGAAATTTGTAGAATCTAAAGACATAGACCCAATTTATCTTGAGAAGTCCTATTATCTTCAGCCAGAAGAGGGAGCAGAAAAGGCTTATTGCCTTTTAAGAACTGTTATGAAAAGGACTAATAGATTAGGGATTGTAAGATTCGTCCTAAAAGAAAGGGAACACATTGGAGTATTAAGGCTCTTTAATGATACCCTTACTGTCCAGTCAATCTTTTATGCTGATGAGGTAATGATGCCTGATGTGCTCAATATACCCCAGAGGGTTCATCTTGATGAAAAGGAGATAGAGCTTGCTGAGGAGCTTTTAAGGCATTATACTGGCAGATTTAATATAAATGAATACAGGAATGAGTACAGAGAGGAGCTCATGAAGCTCATAAAGGCAAAAATAGCTGGCAGGGAGATAAAGGTTGTGCCAAGAAAAGAGGTTGAGAAGGTTGTTAATCTGATGGATGCCCTTAAGAAAAGTATAGAAAAGAAAAAGAAGGCAGTTTAATCCTCAATAACACACTCCTCTGGTGCCTTATCAAACCTGAAATTTAAAAATACAGGAGACCTCAATTTTCTTTTCTTTGTCCATTCAAGAAACTTGACCCTTGCCACTATCTCAGGTCTTAGCCATTGAACCTCTCTTTTTAAATAGGGTATATCTTTGCAGGGTGGATGATGGATCTTAAATCTTTCCGCCATTTTCATAAAGTGCTCAAGTTCAATAGCGCTGAAGCCCGTTCCCACCTGTCCTAAATGAATCAGTTCACCCTTCTGGAATGCACATAGTATGAGTGAGCCAACCACTCCCTTCCTAAGACCTTCTCCCTTGATAAACCCGCAAACCACGGCATCTATATCACTGGATTTCTTTATCTTCAACCAGTATTCTGACCTCTTACCAATCAAATAGGGGCTCTTTTTTTGTTTTGCCATGATACCCTCAAAACCTCTCTTCAGGGCTTCATAAAATAATCTTTTCCCGTAATTATAATCTTCAGATATAACTATATGCTCTGACAAATCAATAACTTCTCTCAGAATCCTTTTTCTCTCCATAAGGGGCAGTTTCATTAATGATTGATTTTTCAGATAAAGGATATCAAATACAACATAAGTGGCCGGTATAAGGGTAGAGAGGAGATTAATCTTTTGCCTGTCATCAACCTGTTCCCTTCTCTGGAGTTTCTCAAAATCAGGTTTACCATTATAAAAGACCACGATCTCTCCATCAAGCACTGCAGGCTTTGATTTAATCGATCTTATCAGGTTCTTAAATTCTGGATATCTATAGGTGATATCCAGCAGTCTTCTGTTCTGGAGTTTAATCCTTTGCCCATCAATGAGAGCTATACATCTTGTGCCATCCCATTTAAGCTCAAAGAGATATTCTTCTGAATCAAAAGGCTCCCTTGCAGTTTTCGCAAGCATGGGTTTAATTACAAGACCTGTGTAAGTATTCATGATTTTAAGATATAATAGCCTATTTACTCAGCAAAGGCAAATAAATTAAAATATCTTATGAACAAAATTTCAGGTGCAGAGATTGTAATAGAGTCTCTTAAAAGAGAGGGTGTTAAACACATCTTTGGTTATCCTGGCGGAGTGGTTTTGAATATCTTCGACTATCTTTACCAGGATAAAGATATTCAACTCATACTGACCAGACATGAGCAGGGTGCTGTCCATGCTGCGGACGGATATGCCCGCTCTACAGGAAAGCCAGGTGTTGTCCTTGTTACATCAGGCCCTGGTGCTACCAATACAGTTACAGGCATAGCTACAGCCTATATGGATTCTGTACCACTGATAGTCCTTACAGGTCAGGTCCCAACAGCCCTTATTGGAAATGACGCATTTCAGGAGGCTGATATAGTAGGTATCACAAGGCCATGCACAAAGTATAACTATCTCGTTAAGAAGACAGAAGATTTAGCTCAGGTTATAAGAGAGGCCTTTTATATAGCAACGACGGGCAGACCAGGTCCCGTGCTAATAGACCTTCCCAAAGATGTAACAGCAGGGAAGGCTGACTTTATATGGCCAGAGCAGGTTAAGATAAGGAGTTATAATCCAAAATACGAGGGTAATAAATGGATGATAACTCAGGCTGCCCATGAGATCGCTAGGGCAAAGAGACCGGTAATAATTTCTGGTGGCGGAATCATCATCTCTGGTGCCAATAAAGAATTAAAAGAGCTTGCAGAATATAATCATATCCCTGTGGCTAACACCCTTATGGGACTTGGTGGATTTCCTGGAACCCATAAACTATTTATGGGCATGCTCGGTATGCACGGCACCTATTGTGCTAATATGGCTGTCCAGAACTCTGACCTTATTATTGGCCTTGGCATCAGATTTGATGACAGGGTAACAGGAAAGGTAAGCACCTTCGCACCCCATGCAAAGATTATCCATGTAGATATAGATCCTACATCTATAAGAAAGAGCGTGAGGGTAGATATCCCTATAGTAGGTGATCTCAAGAGGGTTCTTACCGTGCTTAATAAAATCCTTAAAGAAGAAATCAAGGGTCAATGGAGTGAGGTCAGGAAGGCTTGGCTCAAACAGATAGAGGCATGGCAAACTGAAAGACCCCTTACATATGAATATAGCAATGAAGTAATCAAACCACAGTTTGTAGTTGAAAAGATATACGAACTAAGTGGTGGAGATGCTATCATAACCACTGAGGTTGGACAGAATCAGATGTGGGCTGCCCAATTCTTTAAATTTGATAAACCAAGGACATTTATTACCTCTGGTGGCCTTGGTACCATGGGATTTGGTTTTCCAGCAGCTATCGGTGCCCAGCTTGCCCATCCCAACAAGCTTGTAATTGATATAGCAGGGGATGGAAGTATCCAGATGAACATCCAGGAACTGGCAACAGCAGTCCTTAACAGGCTTCCTGTTAAGGTAGCTATATTGAATAATAGATACCTTGGTATGGTAAGGCAGTGGCAGGAACTCTTTTTTGGAGAGCGCTATTCTCACACCTACCTTGATGTAGCACCAGATTTTGTCAAGGTGGCTGAGGCTTATGGAGCAGTAGGGTTGAGGGCAACAAAGCCTTCTGAGGTGGAGCCAATCCTCAAGGAGGCATTCAGGGTGAAGGCTCCTGTATTTATGGACTTTATAGTTGACTGGAAGGAGAAGGTTTTCCCCATGGTTCCTGCAGGAGCATCTATTGACGAGATGATCTTTGGAGAAGTTAAAAAATCTGAAAAGAAACTAAGGGCTGTAAAATGAGACATACAATATCATTACTTGTTGAGAATAAGTTTGGTGTACTTTCAAGGATAGCTGGCCTTTTCAGCGGAAGGGGATATAATATTGAAAGCCTTTCTGTAGGAGAGACTATTGATCCGAGTGTCTCCATAATGACTATAGTTACATCAGGTGATGACCAGATAATTGAACAGATAACAAAACAGTTAAATAAACTAATAGATGTAATTAAGGTAGTTGACCTTACCGAGTTTGACCATGTTGAAAGAGAAATGGTTCTCATTAAGGTTGCACCACCAAAACAGGAGGACAAGGCTGAGGTATTGAGACTCACTGAGATATTCAGGGGAAGGGTTGTTGATTCAAGCCCAACAACTTATACCGTGGAGATTACGGGTGATGAGAAGAAGATTGAGGCCTTTATAGAACTTATGAAACCCTTCAGGATAAAGGAATTTGTACGAACTGGCAAGATAGCAATTGCAAGAGAAGGGGTTAAAAAAACCCAGAAGACTCAGCAAGAACAGGAAGATTAACCTTATTTTTTCTTTTCTATAAAAATTTAACATAATATATCTTATCAGACAGATTGTTCCTAACAATCAGTGTTAATAAGCTGTGGATAAAAATGTAGATAGCGATGCCAATCTTCTGAAATTTAAAGGTTTTTTTATGGCTGTCCAAAAGGCAGACAGATTAAAAAAATCGAAACTTCAAGGGCTTATGAATTAATTAAAGGCTCTGCCATAAGGCCCCCTTCTGTATATTTAGATATGATTACCCGCAAAAGATCACCCTTTTTGAGATTTCCATTAATCTTCGTGTAAACATTTAAGTAATTATCTGTCTTTCCCCTTACAATATCATTATCGAATTTCTCAAGAATAATATCTTTAATAGTGCCAATTTGACTAAGGGCAAAGGATTTTCTAAGGTCTTTATCAAGGTCTTTTATTATCTTAACTCGTTGTTCTTTTGTTCTGCTATCTACCTGAAGAGGCATCAGGGATGCAGGCGTTCCCTGCCTTTTTGAGAAAGGAAAGACATGGATGTAGCCGATAAATGCCCTTTTAAGGGTCATCAGGGTATTATTAAATTCGATCTCACCCTCACCAGGGAAACCAATTATTATATCAGCACCTATATTAATATCCTTTATCTCTTCCTTTAATTTTTGGACAAGAGCAATAAAGTCCTCAGACCTGTAATTTCTATTCATCAACCTGAGTATCCTGTTATCACCGCTCTGCAGGGATAAATGAAGATGCCTGCACAATCTTTCACTGGTTTTCATTAGTTCCATGAGCTCAATAGTCACCTCTTTTATCCCAAGAGAGCTGATTCTAAGTCTTATCCTCTTGGTTTGTAGTAAAATCCTTTCAATAAGGTCATGAAGCCTTAAAGATGGATTGAGGTCTCTACCATAAGAGCCAAGATTTATGCCTGTTAAGACAACCTCTTTGCAACCAGCCTCTTCAATTGCCTTTATCTCATTAATGACATCATCAGGACTTTTTGATCTTGACCTTCCACGTACTGAAGGAATAATACAATAGGAACATCTTTTGTTACATCCATCCTGGATCTTAACTGCAGGTCTTGTTCTTGAATAGGCAGGAGAAAGTATTAAATTATTACTTGAATTTTTGATATTTAATTGATTTAAAATATTTAATTTTTCTTCATTTTTAAAAAACAAACACCTATCTGAAAACTCTGCCTTAAGTGTTTCAATAGAGGCGTTTACATAACAGCCAGTAACTATAACCTTTGCACCGCTTTTTAAGGCCCTTCTGATGAGCTGTCTTGACTGGTAATCGCTTTTTGATGTAACTGTACAGGTATTTATAATGCATATATCAGGAGCATCCTGAAGGCCTACTGACTGATAACCCCTTTGCAAAAGCTCTGATAACAGGGTCTCACTTTCTGCCTGATTAGTCTTACAACCAAGGGTTAGGATTGTGAATCTCATAAAATCCGGGCACTAAGGCTATGGATCCTTGCTTCGGTAATCCGTACATTTATAATTGTTCCTGCAGGTAATTCCTTATCAAGAATTACTATCTTATTTGTTCTTGTTCTTGCCATAGTCTCACCTGCCTCGTTTTTTCCTTCAACCAAAACCTCTTGAACTGAACTGATAAGGGCATTATTTTTCTTAAGAGTTATAGAGTCCTGAAGTTTTAATATCTCAGAAAGCCTCCTTGATTTTATATCTTCTGGTATCTGTTCTGGCATTTCTGCTGCCTTCGTGCCTGGTCTCTGGGAGTATTTAAAGGCAAAGATTCCGTCGTACTGAATCTCTTCAAGGGCCTTTATAGTTAAGCTATGGTCTTCTTCTGTCTCTGATGGAAATCCTGCTATTATGTCCGTAGTTATTGATATTTCTGGAATATAGTGCCTTAAAAGACCTACCTTTCTTTTATATTCTGCATAGTTATACCCTCTATTCATAAGTTCCAGTATCCTGTCAGAGCCTGACTGTATTGGTAGATGAAGATGCTCGCAGACCTTCTCAAGTTCAGCCATTGTCCTTATAAGCTTTTCAGACAGGTCTCTTGGATGGGAAGTGATAAACCTTATCCTTTCTATACCTTTTATGTCATTTATATGTCTTAAAAGAGCTGCAAAATCGTATTCTCCATCCCTATAAGAATTCACATTCTGACCAAGAAGCTGAACCTCCTTATACCCCTGCTCTGCCAGTACCCTGACCTCCTCTACTATTTTCTTTAAAGGCCTGCTCACCTCCCTACCCCTTGTGTAAGGAACAACGCAGTAAGAACAGAAGTTATCGCACCCAAACATAACTGTAACTGAGGCCTTTACTCCATTGACCCTCTCAGCAGGAAGTTCTTCCAGAGGCAGTTCAGGATTATCTTCTGTCATAATCACGGCATCCATTGAAAGAATATGGGGTAATCTGCCAATATTCTGGGGTCCGAAGATGTAGTCAATATAAGGAGCCCTTTTAAGGAGTTCCCTTCCTTGTTGCTGGGCAATACAGCCGCATACAGCTATCTTCAAAGATGGTTTCTGTCTTTTAAGAGGCTTTAATCTTCCAAGGGCACTAAAGAGCTTTTCTTCTGGTTTTTTCCTGATGCTGCAGGTATTGAAGATGATTAAATCAGCCCTTTTGGGTTCGTCTGTAGGAATATAGCCTTCCCTTTTCAGAATTCCCACGATCTTTTCAGAGTCGTGGAAATTCATCTGGCAACCTCTGGTTTCTATATAGAAAAACTTCTGAGACATATTTTTATTATAATATTTTTCCCAAAAAGTTTTCTAATCTCTTTAATTTTAGTTATAAATCTATGCGACTGAAAGTTTACCCTCTTTCACTACTGTTCAAAAGCTTCCCTGCAGTGTTATTTGCCTTTTAGATCAATTTTGTGTAAAATTAGGATAATATTAAAAAAGGAGGTTTTATGGAAAGGTATCTATTCATAAGATTTCTGTCAGATTCCCTTGAAAAGGCAGATTTTGTTAAAAAGATATTCAGCATCTATCTAAAGGCCATTGCTGTATTTACCATACTCGCAGGGCTTGTTGGATTTGTAATAGGCTGGAGAGATGTGCTCAAGATGTCCACCTCAGGGTTAATAGGTGGGATAATATTCCAGACACTTTTTATTATTGCAATCTATTCTGTTGTCCATTCATTCTTTATAGGAGCTGAAAGGATTAAGGAACTTAAAGAGGATAAGTCTGTCTTTACGCATATTAGCTGTCTGCTCTTAAGAAGTTTTGCAATGGCCTATGCTGGCTTTGCTATTGTTATGGCTGTTGCTGGGGGTATATTTATCTGGTTTGCCGGGACCGGTGTAAGAAATGCAAATTCTCTTTTCAGGGTAATAAATCATTATTATCCCTTTACAGGCTTAAAAGGAGAGGTCTTTATTCAGGGTCTGACTTTTATGATCAGGGGAGTTGCCTATGCATTTCTTATCTCCCTTGCTCTTTATGTCATATCAGAATTGCTTATAGCATTGGTAAGGTCAAGGGAGGGATAATCTCTCTTTTAAACTGACCATCCTATTCCTGAGTTCGTCCCTTAAGTTCTCAGCTTTTTCAAAACCATGGGAGGGAAGAAGGGGTTTATCTATATAAACCCTTATCCTACCTCGGCGGGGTAGAAATCTTCCTCTTGGAAGAATCTTAAATGTTCCATCTATGAGGACAGGTATAACGGGTACATCCATTTCTATACTTAAGATTGCAAAACCGATCTTTAGCTCTCTTAACTCTCCATCAAAGGACCTGCCACCTTCAGGGAATATGCAAAGTGGAAAGCCTTTACGAAGGCTCTCTTTTGACCGCTCCATAGCATTGATAAGGTCACTTTCTGTGCTAACCGGGATTACATTTATAAGCTCAGAAATGGTCTTGCAAGGAAAATATTTCCTCAGCCCCTGAAAATAGAGGTTTTTTGATAATCTAAACGGCAAGGATGCGAACAAAACAAATCCATCAAGATAACTTGTATGATTTGGCGTAATTATAAATGGTGGTGAAGGAATATTTTCCATGCCATGGACACCGAGTCCGAAGAAAATCTTAAAAATAGACCTCAATATTAAGTAAGCAATCCTCAGTATAAAATATCTAATAGTCTTAAAAAGCCATCCATGCTCTTGCACAGAAGTTTTTTGTATCTCTGGCAATGAGCTTAATCTCTCAATATCCTCAAGTACATCCTTAATAGTATGCCATTTCTGGAGTATCTGATCCGTAATGGTTATTGAAAATCTTTTCTCCAGTGAGGTAGCAAATTCAATTCTTTTTAAGGAGTCCATCCCGAGGTCAAGCTCTAAATGGTCAGAAAGATGAATATTCTTTAAATCAGGGTTTAGAGACCTCACTATCTCCTCAATAATCCTGCCCTTTTCTGTTTGAAGGGCTGGGTCAGGTGTCCTCTCCTTTTTTTGCCTTGTCAAGAGCATATCCTTAATCATGAATCTCTTGAATTTACCAAGTCTGGTCTTTGGTAATGGCTCATTATGGAGTAAAAATCCCTTAATCCTCATATAAGAAGGAAGTTTTTTTGAAACGGCATCTATCTCCCATTTTAATGTTGAATAGATGTTAACTATGCCTCTAAGTCTTGCATATTCAAGGTCAGGTACTATAACGGCCTCCATTGAATCAAGAATGCAGACCTCTCGTATGATCGGGATTGCCCTTTTATATCTCTCCTCAACATCCTCAGGATATATGGTCTTTCCTGAGGGAAGGACTATAACATCCTTCTTCCTTCCTGTGATAAACAGGTAACCATCCTTATCGATATAACCGAGGTCACCTGTAAAAAACCAACCATCCTTAATAGATGCCATTGTTAGCTCCTGATTTTTATAATATCCTTTCATAACAAGAGGCCCTTTTATGGCAATCTCACCAATACCTGTTTTATCTGGTTCCACTATCTTTAACTCAACACCTTCAAGGGGTTTTCCCACCGAACCAGGTTTCCGCTTCCTCACAGGATTAAAGGTAGCTACTGGAGAGGTCTCTGTCAATCCATAGCCCTCTATAATTGTAAAACCAAAGGCCTCAAGATCCTTCATTACTTCAGGATCGAGCCTTGCACCTCCAGAGGTTATGAACCTTAGCTGAAAACCTGTTTTGAGGTGAAGAAAAAAGAATATATACCGTCCAATGTTAAGGTCAAAATTTCTCCTCAAAAAAGAGCTCAGTGATTTAAGGCCAAGGACAAAGGGCTTTATAAAGAAGGGCAAGCCCTTTAATCTCTCTACTATTCGAAATCTCATCATCTCGAGAATCTGAGGAACGGCAATTAGGGAGGTTATCTTCATATTCTTAATAATTCTTATAATATCAGGTCCTCTGAGATAAGGAGAAAATGTAATAGTCGCACCAAGACAGAATGGAACAAAAAAATTACAAACAAAGGGATAGGTATGATGAAGGGGTAATAAGCAGAGGACATTTTCATCCTTTTTTATAATCCCGGTTTTAATGCCAGCCTCTATCTCGAAGATAAAATTTCCATGACTCAGCATAACTGCCTTGGGAATCCCTGTTGTGCCAGAGGTGTAGATAATAGAAGCGATTGTATCCGCTGAGACTTCAGGTAAAGAAAATTTATCTGTATCTAAAAAAGGAGGTAATCTTTCTATGTCTTCAACATTAAATCCTTTATACCCTGCGACATTAGGTTCTGTCTTTGATGAATAAAGGACAATAGGGGCCTCTGAATCATTGATAATATTCTCAAGGGTTTCTCTATCTGTCTCTGCATCAATAGGTATTGCAATAGCACCCCTGAGGATAATGCCTATATAAGCAGCGCACCAATAGACTGAATTCTCTGCATAAAGAATAACGCGATCCCCGCAAGAGATCTCATTGGTAAGATATTTTAAAAACCTGAAGACAAGTTCCTTAAATTCTCTATATGTAAAAACTTTCCATTCCAGAGAGTCCTTTCTTAAAAAAGGCTGATTAAAGGCAACCCTATCTTTGAACCTTTCAAAGGATGAAAGAAAACTATCTTTAAGAGTCATTTAAATAATTATATCAAAAATATTGCGATAAAAATTTTCATTAATACAGTAGAGCAGTAGACCAGCATAAATAGAGCATCAGAACAGCAGCGCGGTAGGAAATTATGGAATACATATTTCTTCCTTTAAAAAACTTCTGCTCTGCTGCTCTGTTGCTCTGCTGTAGGCCTTATGCCCATTCAAAACTTTATTTTGGACAGGTATGGTGGAGTATAATAAAAGAGGAGGAAGCCATGAGGCCTGAGGATAAGATAAAGGAGATATTAAAGAGGCTCAAAAAAATCTATCCTGAACCAAAAACTGCCCTTTCCTTTTCTACCCCCTTTGAGCTCCTTGTGGCAACAATCCTGTCAGCCCAGACAACAGATAATCATGTAAATAAGGTCACAGAGAGCCTCTTCAAGAAATACCGTTCCATAAAGGATTATGCTGAGGTACCCCTTACAACACTTCAGCGTGATATCAGTTCAATTAATTTTTATAAAAATAAAGCCAAATATATTAAGGAGGCTGCAAGGCTAATTATAGAAAGATTTAATGGAGAGGTTCCAAAAACAATGGATGAGCTTATGAGCCTGCCGGGTGTTGCAAGAAAGACAGCCAATATTATCCTCTCAAATGCCTTTGGAATAAATGAAGGCATAGCAGTGGATACCCATGTGAAAAGACTCTCTCAGAGGCTCGGTCTTACAAAGAATGAAGACCCTGTAAAGATAGAAAAGGATCTCATGGAGATCACACCAAAGGAGGAATGGGCAAATCTATCCCATCTCCTTATATTCCATGGCAGAAAGGTCTGTCAGGCAAAAAGGCCTGCGCATAAAGAGTGCATCCTCTATGATATATGTCCTTCGAGGGAGATATGAATTATAAAAATTCTCCAGAGAAGGGATTCTCCTTGAGCTCTATTTCCACAGTGGTCTCAGGCCCGTGACCAGGAAATATCTTTGTGTGTTGAGGTAGGGAGAGTATCTTTTTAAATGAGCTTTTCAGTTCCTCTATACTTCCTCCATAAAAATCAGTCCTTCCAACAGAACCTGCAAATATAGTATCTCCAGTGAATACCACGCCATTTCCATATAGGCAGAGGCTGCCCGGGCTGTGGCCTGGTGTATGGATGACCCTGAATTCCAGTTCACCTATCTTAATGGGGTCTCCATCCTTTAAATAGATATCAGGCTCTGGCAGACTTTCTATATCATATCCAAAAAAGGCAGCCATATCCCTTGCCCCTTCGTATATCTCTTTTTCAAGGTTATAGACTGCTATGGCTGCACCAGTGTGGCTCTTTAACTCTGGGAGGGCACCAACATGGTCGAAGTGGGCATGGGTGCAGATTATATATTTAACATTGAGGTTTTTCTGCTTGATAAGAACTATAATCCTGTCAGGCTCGTCACCAGGGTCAATGACTATAGCCTCTCTGGTTTTTTCATCCCAGACAATAAAACAGTTTGCCTGGAGAGGACCTACAGGGATTGTCTCGATATTCATTGTTGCCTCCTCTTTTTAATGGTATCCATTAAAAAAGCAAGTTCATCGCTTTTTAAAATATATGTAATTGTAATATAAAGACCAATCCCTCCAGCAATAGCAAGAAATAGTGAAAAGGCCTTTCCAGCAGGACCCACCAGAAGGTCATAAAGAAATCTCACAGAGAGGGCCATTAAGAGGGAGGCAATAAGGGTTTTTAGGGTTGAGACTGCAATAATACGAGTCCCAGGGCTTCCAAATCTCTTTCTTAAAAAATAATATAGCAAGGTGAGATTGAACCAGGAGGCTATGGAATTTGCAAAGGCAAGACCTGAATGTTCAAGAAATCTCATAAGGATAAGGCTTGCAATAATATTTGTAAGCATCCCTGCCATTGCTATCCTTACAGGTGTCTTTGTGTCCTGAACAGAGTAAAAAAAGGCAGTCATTATCCTTACACCCACGATAGACCATATGCCGAGGCTATAATAAAAAAGGGCATTGGCAGTCTGAAGGGTGTCCTGATGGGTAAATCTTCCTCTTTCGAAAAGGATCTCAATGATTTCCCTTCTTAGGGCTATGAGACCGAGCATTGCCGGGATAGTGATAAAAAAGAGGAGCCTTAAAGAAAAGGAGAAGTCCTTTTTGAGAAGCCCTATCTCTCCCTTTGAGGCATGCTCTGAAAACAATGGTAGAACAGCCATGCCCATGGCAACACCAAATATTCCTATGGGAAACTGAATCATCCTCATGGAATAATAAAGGTAGGTAATGCTACCTTCTTTAAGAAAAGATGCCAGAATCGTGCTTACAAATATATTTATCTGGCTCACAGCCATTCCCATAGTTGCTGGTATTAGAAGAATAGATATCTTTTTTAGGGCCTCATGCCTGAAATCCCTTTCTATCCTGAGGTCATAACCATTCTTAAAAAAAGACGGAACCTGAAAGAAAAACTGTAAAAAACCTCCAAGGGTGACACCAACTGCCACAGCTATAATGGATACCTCGAAATAACCACTAAGTGTAAGGACAGAAAGGATTATTGATAAATTAAGCATTACAGGTGCAAAAGCTGGTACAAAAAAGACCCTTTTTACATTCAAAGCACCCATCAAAAGGCTTGCAAGGCTGATAAAGAGAAGAAAGGGAAACATTATCCTTGTAAGAACTACTGTGAGGTTAAACTTTTCAGGCAAAGGGATAAAGCCAGGGGCAATGACTCTTACTATAAGGGGCGAAAAGAGGATACCAACAAGTACTATAGAACCAACGACCAGTAATATAAATGTAAAGACGATCCTGACAATCCTCTTTGCCTCCTCTTCTCCTTTTTTTGTCCTGTATTCGGTTAGTACCGGGATAAAGGCTGAGGACATGGAACCCTCAGCAAAGAGCTCCCTCAGGAGATTGGGTATTCTAAAGGCAACGAAGAATGTATCAGCCACAAGACTCGCTCCAAAAAATCCTGCAAGAACCATGTCCTTTATATACCCTGATATCCTGCTTAGGAATGTGGCAAAGGACATGGCAAGGGCTGAGATCGCTATTGTCTTTTTTGTATCAGACATCCTCTACCCTGAGAATTAAAAAATTTTTTGTCTTATCTGTTATCCTGTAACGATCATCCATCCTGTAGCCAGCAATCCAAAGGATATTCCCTTTATCCTCAATAATCGGAATCGCATACCTCTCATCTCTGGGGATCTTGGAATCTACAAAAAAATCTTGAAGCTTCTTTTTCTTTCCAAATCCAAAGGGATAAAAATAATCACCACTTCTCCAGGACCTTATGAGGAGTGTTTCTGAAAGGACCTTATCCCTGTCTATTACGACACAGGTCTTTCCGTCTCCGAGGTCTTCAGGTCTTGAGGTTCTGAGTGTTGCTGTAAGCCTTATGTTCTTTTCTTTTATATCTACACTGCCAGGGATTGGGAGGGTATATTCCCTTAGCCTGAGAGGTGGTTCTGCTGTAATAGTGATAGTTGAATATCCTTTTATAGCCCTTATATGACCCTTTAAATAAACCCTCTGGCCTGGGTTACCCTTTTTTATTAATCTCACTATATCCTCAACATGGATAAAATCAAGACCTCTTAGTTTAAAGACCTCATCTACAGCCCTCCTAAGAAGCCTCCTTAAAATCCTCATGTCCATTGCCTCCAGGGGCTTAAGGAATAATTCTATAGCTGAATTACTCTTTCTGAAAAGGCTTCTCATAAGCGCCTTTGTAGTCTCTATCTCATAGATTCTCTCTTCTTCCTGAAATATAAGGGCCATTCTCAAAAGGCTCTTTGTAATGGATGGATTCTTTTCCCTTAATAATGGCATGACCTTGAGCCTTATCCAGTTTCTTAGATAATCTGTCCTCAGGTTTGAAGAGTCAGTAACATAATGAATTCCTTCCCTAAAGAGGTATTCCTCTATCTCTTTTCTTTCAACCTCTATAAGAGGTCTTATTATATTGCCCCTTATTACTGGTATGCCTTGAAGTCCCTGTGGCCCTGTGCCTCTCAGGAGCCTCATAATAATAGTCTCTGCCTGGTCATTAGCATTATGGCCCACTGCAATTGCCTGTGCCTTTTTTTCTTTAAGAACCTCGTTAAGGGCCTCATATCTCAAATGTCTTGCTGCCTCCTGTTTGTTAAGGCCTGTAGCCTTTACATAGGTCTCGAGGTCTATCTCCTTAACAATAAGGTCATAACCAAGTCTCTTTAGGAATTCCTTGCAAAATTCTATCTCATGGGGTATCTCATCAGGTCTCAGGCCGTGATTCACATAAACAGGAATGAGCTCTATATTTAATATCTCCCTTAACCTCCAGAGCACATGGGTTAGACACGTAGAGTCAGGTCCTCCTGAAAGGCCAATGATAATAAGGTCACAGGGTCTTATAAGTTCATATCTTTTTATAGTTGAAAGAACCTTCTGAACTAATGGAGACACTATGTACTCTCCCAACTTTTATCTTCGCTACTCAGGGGAAGATAGGCCTCTGGATTTAGATAAAGGTTAGAAAGCCTTCCGAGTTTCCAGTAAAAATATCCTACTATAGCAATCATTACTGCATTGTCTGTACAGTATTTTAGAGGAGGGATCTTAACAGCTATGCCAAGTCTCTCACCAAGGGTCCTGAACCTCCTTCTTAATTCACTGTTGGCAGCAACTCCACCGGAGATGACAAGACTCCTGAGGCCCTCCTTTTTTAAAACCCCTTCAACCTTTTTTTCAAGGACATCCATTACAGAGGCCTGGAAAGAGGCACAGATGTGAGGGGTCTCCATACATAGCCTTTCAGGAGGCAGGGACCTTACAATATTAACCACTGCAGTTTTTAGGCCACTGAAGCTGAAATCAAGGCTCTCAGGCATATAGGGCCTTGGCAAAGGTATCCTCTGAGGGTCTCCCTCCTGTGCAAGTCTATCAATAACAGGACCACCTGGATAACCCAGACCGAGAAGCTTTGAGACCTTGTCATAGGCCTCTCCTGCTGCATCATCACGGGTTCTACCAAGCTCTTTGTATTTTAAAGGTGCATCTACCCTTACCAAGGATGTATGTCCACCAGATACTATGAGTCCAAGAAATGGAAATTCTATATCTTCCACTGGAAGGACAGAGAAGAGATGTCCCTCAAGGTGGTTTATACCAGCAATCGGGATATTTTTAACAAAGGATAATGCCTTTGCAAAAGAAGTTCCAATAAGGAGTGAACCAATAAGTCCAGGTCCTTTACAAACAGCAATCAGTTCTATATCATCTATCTTCATACCAGCTGAATTCAGGGTTTCCTTGACAACAGGAACTATTACCTCTATATGTTTCCTTGATGCAAGCTCAGGGACGATACCTCCATACTTATGGTGGATCTCTGCCTGGCTTGATACATATTCAGAAAGGACAGTAACACCCTGAGCCCTTACAAGAGGAGAGCCCTTTTCCCAGAGGTTCTCCTCAATGCTTATTAAAGAGCAAGAGGTATCATCGCATGAGCTGTCTATGCCAAGAATAAGCATTTAGTAAAGACCCTCTATGACCTTTACTCCTTCAGGTGGAATAAATTCAAAAAGCCTCTCAGATAGGCCAGAATTTATTATTACATCCTCAAACTGAATCTCTATAATATTCATTGCTGAATCTGTAATCTTTATAGACCTCACCGGAAAGGAAGTATTAGAGGTATAGACCTCTATACTTTTAATATTTCCCATAGAATATTTTGGCTTAAGAAGGAGCCTATCTCCTTCCTCCTTTGTATCAAAGTCTTCTGATAACCTGCCCAATCCTCCAAGAAGGGCAATGGGTGCCTGTCCATATCTTGAGGCCGAAAATTGACCCTTTAATGCCTGTTTTTCCTTCTTCTGGTAGATGATTATAGTATCTTTTGAGATTATAATATCCTGAGGTGCCTTTCCGCGGTAAGACCATCTGAATCTCGATGGTATCTTAATATAGAACTCACCTTCATAGACCTCGGTCCTTTCAAGGTCTTTAAGATACCATAGAGATTCAGATGGTCTTACCGCGGAAAGGCACCTCAGGATATTATAAT
>DAISHO010000002.1:0-21558 GCA_036822495.1 Thermodesulfovibrionales bacterium | reverse complement strand
TTGGCCAGGAAGAATTCGTGAGGCTAAAGATAGGCTCTGTGTCTGGCAAATACACAGCAACGCCTCTTGGAAGGGGGGCAGGTCTTATGAGCTCTCTTGTGAGGGCCGATGGTTTGCTCCAGATCCCTGCAAACAGTGAAGGCATAGAGGCTGGCTCAAAAGTGAAGGTGAGTCTTCTCAGAAAAAGGAATGAACTGCTGAATACAGTTGTATTTATCGGAAGTCACGACAATACAATAGAGCTCCTTGCAAATTATCTTAAAAGACATTATCCAGAATTCAGTCTTTCTTCAGCAAATGTTGGCTCCATGGGTGGGCTTATTGCCCTTAAGAGAAGGGAGTGCCACATAACAGGAACCCATCTTCTTGATGAAGAGACAGGTGAATACAACATCCCCTTTATAAAAAGACTCCTATCTGATGAATCAGTTATAGTTATTAACCTTGTTTACCGACAGCAGGGTTTAATGGTGAAAAGGGGTAATCCAAAGGGTATTAAAGACTTCTACGACCTTTTAAGGGATGATGTAGTCTTTGTTAATAGACAGAGGGGTTCAGGTACAAGGCTCCTTCTTGATAAAAGATTAAGAGAACTCGGTATAGATCCATCAGGAATTAAGGGATATGAGATGGAAGATTTTACACATATGTCAGTAGCTTCAAAGGTTGCTACAGGTGTGGCTGATGCAGGTCTTGGAGTGTATTCAGCAGCAAGGTCCTTTGGTCTCGATTTTATACCGGTGGCTGAGGAGAGGTATGACATTGTTATCCTTGAAGAATATCAGTCTATAGCCATGATAGGTGCCCTTTTAAAGATAATAAAAGAAGATCAGGAATTCAGGAAGGCAGTAGTTGACCTTGGTGGATACGATGTGAGGGATATGGGAAAAGTAGTTTTTTCTACCCAAACTCTTCCCTTGAAAGGTCTCGCAGGGTCGGAAGCTCTGTCAGGTCTTTGAGACCGAAATATTGAAGAAATTCCTTTGTTGTCCCGTAAAGAAAGGGTTTTCCGGGTGCCTCTTTTTTGCCAACTATCTTTATGAGCCTCCTTTCAAGGAGGGTCTTTATAGCACCATCAGAGTTTACACCCCTGATCTCATCTATTTCAGCCTTTATGATGGGTTGCTTGTAGGCGATAATTGCAAGGGTCTCAAGGGCTGCCATTGATAATTTAGAGGTGTTTACAGTCTTTTTGAATTTTTTTATCCATTCTCCATACTCTGGATTTGTTACAAACTGATAGCCACCTGCAATCTCTTTTATAACAATGCCACCATTTCTACTATCATATTCTGTAATTAACTCATCAAGGATCGACTTTATCTCTTCTTCAGGGAAAGCGGTAATTTCCTTCAAAGATGAGATCGTTACAGGTTCACCTGAAGAAAAGATCAGGAGTTCAAGGATGTCTTTTTTCTTTTTTCTATCCATAGATTTTAATATAACATAAAAATAGGGTTTAGGCGATAGGCCTAAGGCTCACAGTGATACTGTAGGATTTATGCAAAAGTAAAAGAAGTAACAAAAACTAATGGTCAAGATAGCAACGGAGCTCATGAAAGGCAAGGCTTGGCCTGATATAGCCTAAAGCCTTTTTTGGTATAATATTGTCATGGATTATATTAAATTTTATGGTCTCAAGGAGCATCCCTTCTCGAATGTAGTGGAAAGCCGGTTCTACTACAAGAGCAAGCAACATACTGAGGCTATAATAAAACTAAAACATGCCATAGAAGGTAAAAAGGGTCTCTCTGTTGTAATTGGTGATATTGGCACTGGTAAGACAACCCTTGCCAGAAGATTACTTGAAGAACTGGATGAACAGAGGTATGAGGCAGCCCTCCTTGTTGTTATCCATTCATCTGTAAGCTCTGACTGGCTTCTTAAGAAATTTGCCCTTCAGCTTGGTGTTCAGGATGTAAAGGACGACAGGATAGAGATACTTGGCCAGATTTATAAAAGACTCCTTGAGATAAATGAACAGGGAAAGATTGCCGTTGTACTGATTGATGAGGTCCAGATGCTAAAGACGAGAGAGCTAATGGAGGAGTTCAGGGGGTTATTGAATATGGAGCTTCCTGATGGCAAGATGGTTAATTTTATATTCTTCGGGCTCCCTGAACTCGACCAGATACTGGGCCTTGATGAGCCACTGAAGCAGAGGGTAAGCACGAGGATAACTTTAAGACCCTTTAATGAAGAGGACACAAGGGAATATATAATGCATAGATTGAATGTGGCAGGTGGCAATAAGATGATATTTACCCAGGACGCAATATCCATGATATTTAAGTACTCACAGGGAGTTCCGAGGTTAATAAACACGATTTGCGATAATGCCCTTCTTGAGGGATTCCTGAGAAAGAAGACAGAGATTGATAGTTCTATAATAAAGACTGTTGCAATAGACCTGGGACTTAATTCTGAATAATTATCTTTTCTCACACCTGTCCAAGATAAATCTTAAAAGGGCATGAGGCCTCCAACAGGCTGAAGGCTACAGGCTATAGGCTACAGGGATATTTTTATTTATTTATTTCCTATCGCCTGAAGCCTATAGCCTATCTTATATCCTGAAGCCTAACGCCTAAAGCCTATAGCCTAAAGCCTATTTGAGGTCCTTATGCCTATTTAAAATATTATTTCAATTTATTTTGGACAGCAGTGATCTTTTCTATATCAAGACTTACCATATTATCACCAAGCCTCACTGTTACCTTTGAGGGATAAAAAAGGCCTCCGGCTGAAATTCGTTCAGACGGATAGAATAAAGGTCTCTCGTAATTTATCTGTATTGAACCCTCTGGAAGGGTTATCTCCTGCCTTTCAGGGATGAAGTCTTTATTGAGATATACTTTTCGCCATGAATTTCTCATAAGTATAAATTCTTCTCCTTCTGGTGGCGAAGTAACAGTTGGTGGCGAGGTAACAGTTTCTGTTTCAGGCTCATCCATCTGCCACCACATGAGGCAGGACTTCAGGGCTTCCATAAGAAGGAGGGCCTTTTGAGAAGATAACTTTTTACCTTCAGATATAACCTCACCATTTTCTATCCTCACCTCTGATATGAGGAACCCGTGAGAATAGACCCTTAACTCTGTCCTTTCTCCCTGGACGGTGAAGGAGGCATTACCATTGAGTTCTTCTGAATTGTTTTTTTCACTTGCTGGCGAAGTAGTTCTGTTGAGTTTTATTGAAAAGAGGAATTTAATAGAGTTAATAGAGTTCAGCTCTGAAAGATATTCGTGAAAAGTAACTCTGGGTGGCGAGGTAACAACTGGTATTTCCCTTCCCATGCCTGTAATTTTTGCACATCCTGTGCTAAAGTAGAGCAGAAAGGCAGTAGAGCAGTAGAGCAGCAGGACCTTATGGAAAAATTTATTCCCTATAAAAGCTTTTACACTGTCGCACCAACTATTATTTCGCACTGTCGGACTAAAAAAGGTATTCCATTGCCTCATTGATATCTTTTACCCCTATAATCTCAATAGATATATCTCCTCTCAGTCTTTCAGCAGTTGCCTTTGGTATTATAGCTTTTTTGAATGCTATCTTCTGGGCTTCCCTGAGCCTGAGTTCTGCCTGACTTACAGCCCTTATCTCTCCTGAAAGGCCTATCTCGCCAAAGACTATTGTGTGAGGGTCTATAGCCTGGTCTTTGAATGAAGAACTCAGGGCAGTAACAATAGCAAGGTCAGCTGCTGGCTCCGACACCTTGAGGCCTCCAACGACATTTACAAATACATCCATACCAATAAGATGGATTCCTGCCTTTTTCTCAAGGACTGCTATGAGGAGATTCACCCTGTTATAGTCAACACCTATGGATGTCCCTCTTGGAACTCCAAAGGTTGCCGGTGATACGAGGGCCTGAAATTCAAGAAGTATAGGTCGTGTTCCTTCGATACTTGCTGTAACAACTGTACCTGTTGCACCTTCTGGCCTTTCCGAAAGAAAGAGCTCAGATGGATTTTCTATCTCCCTCAGGCCCTCATCAGTCATCTCAAATACACCTATCTCATTTGATGAGCCAAACCTGTTCTTTATTGCCCTCAGGATCCTGAAGGAATGGCCCTTTTCTCCCTCAAAGTATATAACTGTGTCAACAATATGTTCAAGAACCCTCGGACCTGCTATAGAGCCATCCTTTGTTACATGACCTATAATAAATACTGAGCTTCCGCTGGATTTTGCAAAGGACATCAGTTTCTGGGAACATTCCCTTACCTGACCAACAGAGCCCGGTGCCGATTGAATATCCTCAGAATACATGGTCTGGATAGAATCTATCACTATGACAACGGGTCTGACCTGATCTGCTGTCTCAAGAATATTTTCAAGACATGTCTCAGCTTGAAGAAGGAGATCAGGAGAATTTATATTTAATCTCTCAGCCCTCATTTTTACCTGTTCAGGGGACTCCTCTCCAGATACATAGAGGATATTTCCATGCTGGGTGATATTATTCATGGCCTGCAAAAGAAGAGTCGATTTCCCTATCCCTGGGTCACCACCTATAAGTATGAGAGAGCCCTTTACAACGCCTCCTCCAAGAACCCTGTCAAATTCCTTAATACCTGTAGGTATCCTTCTATCCTTGAGGTATTCAATCTGAGTGATGGGCTGGGGAGGGTTCAGGGTTCTGGAGCTCCTCTGGCTGTTACTGCGCCACCAGCTGTGGGTAATGTCCTTTCTTTCTTCAACAAGGGTATTCCACTGTCCGCAATCAGGACATCTTCCAAGCCATTTTGGAGATACATATCCACAGGCCTGACATTGATAGATAATGGTATCCCTTTTCATTATTATCTTTCAAATTTTAATATCCCCATCCCCTTTCCGGGACGGAGGACCTTTTTCAGTGCCATCTCCATAAACTCCTTTGCTACCCTTACTGCAGAGAGGCAATCCCTTCCAAGGCACAGGTTAGCTGTTATAGCTGCTGAAAAGGTACAGCCAGTGCCATGAAACTCTCCTCTTATTTTTTCTGATTCAAGGAGCTCAAATCTGCCATTATAAAAGATATCAACGGTAGTATCACCTTCGAGGTGTCCTCCTGTTATAACCACTGAATCTGACCCCATTTCTTTGAGCATTTTTGCAGCTCCCTTCATATCCTCCACAGTTTCGACAGGAATCCCGGTAAGGAGAGATGCCTCATAGATATTTGGTGTTATAACCTTTGCAAGGGGCAGGAGGCTTTCTTTGATCGCATCAAGGGCATTTTCTTCCATAAGGCTCACACCTGTAGAGGATACAGTAACAGGATCAACCACGAGATTTCTCAGGTTATATTCTCTAATGACCTTTGCCACTACCTCCACATTCTCTTTACTGTAAAGCATACCTGTCTTGAGGGCATGAGGTGTTATATCTTCAAGGAGTGTTGATAGCTGTCTTTCAAGCACTTCTGCCTCCAGAGGGAAGGTGTCTCTAACACCAGATGTATTTTGTGATGTTATGGAACTCACTACAGAAATACCATAAACACCGAAATGCCAGAATACCCTGAGGTCTGCCTGTAAACCTGCACCTCCTGTTGGGTCAGAACCTGCTATGGTGAGGGCAATTGGTATGTTCATTTTTCTATTATAAACCACACCATAATTTTTAGGCTATAATATCCCATGCTCATCTGGACAACTCATCAGCTAAAGGACCTTCTAGTAGAGGATTTCAGGGTGAGGATTGAGTCATCAGATAGTATTACTGATCTCATGCTCAAGGAGGCAGGGATAAGTGATGGAGCCTTGATTCCCCTTGAAGAAGGATATAGAGACTTCCTTGCAAAGATAAGGTCAAAGGGTGTAACAGGACCAGTTATTCTTATTGTTGAAAAAGGGCCAAGACCTCCTGATGAATTCCTTTATCCCCTGAATGCCCTTTGTTTCAGTCTTGAGGAAGACGATATTGTTAAAATGGGCATCTTTATAAATTTTATCTTCAGGCTTGCCCTCCTCAGGGCAACTCCAGATATTAAGCCTTCAACCCAGATTACATTTAGCAGTTCTATTTCAGATAGACCCATTGATGACCCTCAGAAGATAAGGGATATCATTAACTATGTTGTAGAAAAGGAACTACCAATTATAATCTCCTTTGAAATTAACGAATATGGAAGGCCTGTTAATGTCAGAGGTGTCTGCAGGATAAGACAGAAGGGTGACTTCCTTATCCTTTACCAGTTTAAGCCCCTTGTGCTTATTAAAGGTATAAAGGAAGGTGCTCAGATAAAGGCAGTTCTGTCTTACAAGGAGCTCAATTACGAGACAATAATTAAGATAATAAAGGTCAGTGAACATGATGCAGAGTCACTTCTTCCGGAGAGATTATTTATAGAACGGAGAAGACATGTGAGGATTGTCCCGAGTGTTAAGAAACCTGTCGGGCTCTTTCTCCTGATGCCAGGGGAGGCAACTTTAAGCCTTGAGTGTTTTGATATCAGTCAGCAGGGAGTTGGTTTTTTTTCTGAGAGGGATCTGGAACAGGGAGAGGTTTATGTCTTCAGTATCCAGCTCCCTGAAGAGAGAAAGGTGATTATGAGTTACGGGATAATAAGGTTTAAAAAGGAGACAGGTCAAAAGAGAAGATATGGTGCTGAACTTTACATCCATCCTCAGGATGAAGAACTTATTGTTCAGTATATCAGGAAGAGAGAGGTTGAGATAATAGATATACTGAGACAGCTCTGAAAATTAGAGTAGTAGCGCAGCAGAGTAGCAGTTTGTTGAACAACTATTGAACTCCCATGCCCAATTGATAACCACTAATCAATGCTCACTTTTTAGCTAAAAGTGTTTAAACAATTCAAGATTGTTCAATCGGTTGTTCTCTGCCCCAGAAAGTCGCAGACTTTCTGGGGACCCCATCTGCTGGTCTACTGCTCTGACTTCTTTTCTACTGCTCTGTTGCTCTCTTGAGCTGTTGCTTATTATTGCCCTGCTGTTCGGGAAACATGAGTATTATGCTTATCCTTCTATTTCTGGGGTCATTCGGGTCTTCTTTTATAAAGGGTATTGTATCTGCATAGCCAGCAACCCTTGAAAGTTTTTTTGGATCAAGGCCATATTTCTCGAGTTCTTTTCTTGCTGTAAGGGCCCTTTCTGTCGAGAGCTCCCAGTTACTGTAATGGGAGCTTTTATAGGCAAGGGCATCTGTATGACCCTCAACAGTTACCTGATTGGGAAGGTCCTTTACCTGCTCACCTATCACCTGAAGTATCCTCTTTGCCATTGGAGTAGGTTCTGCTGAACCGAGGTCAAACATGGGTTTCCCATCTTTATCAACAAGCTGGATCCTGACGCCACCTTCAAAGATGTCCACTATTACCTGGTCCTTTATATCTGCGAGCTTATCCTCTATTGCCTTTTTAATTTTTTCCTTGAAATCCTCTGGTTTCATGGCAAAGGGCCCACCGATTTCTGGAGTAATTTTCTGTTCTGATTCTCCTGCCTCATTCATGATTTCAGAGGATTTTTCGAGGAAGGAGCTTCCACTCTGTTCAAAGATGCTGAAGTGTTTAAAATATGTAGCAACCCTTGCCCTCTTTTCAGGTGACACCATTGTTATGAGCCATAGAAGAAGGAAGAAGGCCATCATGGCTGTTACGAAGTCTGCATAAGCAACCTTCCAGCTTCCGCCGTGGGAGCTTTCATGGCCAGCCTTTTTAACTTTTTTTATTATTACTGTCTTCTCGTTATTCATTTCAGTTTATTCAATGCTGTCTCGAGCTCTTTAAAACTCGGTTTTTCCTTTTCAGGTATTGCCCTTCTGCCGAACTCAACAGCTATCTGAGGTGCTGCTCCCCCAACAAAGGAGACCATGGCAACCCTTATCACATTAAAAGGAATGGCCTTTTCCCTTGCAAGGTGTTCAAGGTTTACTGATACAGGACCTACAAATCCGTAGCAGAGAAGGACACCAAGAAATGTTCCAACAAGGGCAGCACCTATACTGTGACCAAGGACTGCTGGTGGCTGGTCTATCTTTTGCATGGTGAGGACAACTCCAAGGACTGCTGCAACTATCCCAAGACCTGGAAGGCCATCAGCAACCCTTCCGATGCTTGTCGAAGGAATTGTTGCCTCTTTGTGTTCTGTCTCTATCTCAAGCTCCATGAGGCTGTCGAGCTCATGGGAAGGGACATTGGATGAGACGATAACCTTGAAGTTGTCTGCTATAAATGTGACGAGTTCTTGATGGGCTATTACATTTTTATATCTCTGAAAGAGGGGACTCTTCTGGGGATTTTCCACATCCGCCTCAATTGCTACAAGACCCTCCTTTCTTGCCTTTGAAAAGAGCTGATAGAGGAGGGAAAGGAGCTCAAGGTAAAAGGCCTTAGAAAAAGACCTTCCACTGAAGATCTTAAAGATGTTTTTTATGACCAGTGAAAGGACCTTTGGTGGAGAGGCGATTATAAAGCTGCCAATAGCAGCACCAACTATGATAACAACCTCTGCTGGCTGGAAGAGGACATGGAGATTCCCCTTCTCGAGCAAAAAACCTCCTATGACAGATAAAAGAACCACTACTGCACCAATAATAGCGAACATCTACAGAACACCTCCCTTTGGATCCTTTACAGGAAGCTCTATATTCAATACAGCCCCTCCTTCAGGGGCATTTTCAGCCCATATATGACCACCGTGCTCTGTCACAATCCCGTGGCATATGGAAAGGCCAAGGCCTGTTCCTATTCCAACAGGCTTTGTCGTGAAAAAGGGGTCAAAGATCTTTGTGAGGTTCTCTTCTGGTATTCCAGGGCCATTGTCAATCACCTTTATTAATACTTTATGTTCTTCTGGCAGGTATCTCGTGAAAAAGGTTATCTTTCCATCCTTTCTATTTACCTCCTCTATTGCCTGTTCTGCATTAAGGAGTATGTTCAGGATTACCTGCTGTATCTGCTGGGCATCTACAAAAAGGCTTGGTGTCTCTCCATAATCCTTTATTACACTTATATTATTTGATTTGAGCCAGTAGCCTCTGAGGTCAATTGCCCTGTCAATAATATTGTTTATTGATTCAAGACTCTTGACAGGTTCCTTCTGCCTTGAGAAAGTAAGAAGGTTCTCCACAATCCTTTTGCACCTCTCTGCACTTTGGAGGATCTTTTTGAGTTCGTTTTTAACAGGTCCTTCTTCTGTCTTCATTAAAAGAAGCTCCGTATAGGCAATAACACCTGTAAGGGGATTGTTTATCTCGTGGGCAACGCCTGATACAAGGAGGCCAAGGGATGAGAGTTTTTCAGCATGATATAACTGTTTCCTGAGCCTTACTATCTCTGTAATATCCTTCATATAATGAATTGTGAGGGGTATCCTGTCATAGAGATGATAGATAGTTACCTGATATACCCTGTCACCAAGGGTCTTTTCATAGGTTCCTGAAAGCCCCGTTGATAGGGCTATTTGGGTCTTACATGTCTCAGGGTTACAGTTAAAGAGGTTATAACACTTCTCTCCAACCATCTCCTTAGGAGTCTTTCCAAAATGGGATGCAAGGGCCTGATTTATCTTTACTATGTTAAATTTGTCATCTATTACAAATATAAAATCTGTTATACCATCAAATATGGCCATCCACTGCCTTCTGCTCTCAGCAATTATATCTTCTTTTTCCTTTCTCTCTTTTTCAAGGTCGTGTTTTGTTATTGCACACTGAACAATCAGAGGAAGGGCCTCCATATGTCTTTCGTCCCTTTGCCAGATATAGGCACCGCTGTTCAGTATCTCCATCTGTAAATCCTTATCCATATTCCTGCTTATCACAATTACAGGAAGGGATCCAGCCCTTTCTCTTACCCTCTGAATCACCTCCTGTATCTCTATTCCGGGTGTTTCTGTAACGAGGACAGCCCTGAACTGGCCCTTCTTTTCTAATAGTTCAATGCCCTTCTCTGTATCTGGAACAAGGTGAAGCTCAAGTTCCACCTCCTGTCTTTTGAATATCCTTTTCAGCTCCTCTCTGTTTAATTCACCATTACCTATTACAAGGGCCTTTGCCTCCATTATTTCTCCTTTTTGACTATGAATATAATATCCACCCTTCTGTTCTTTGCCCTTCCCTCCGGGGTGGTGTTAGGAGCAATAGGTCTGTATTCACCATAACCCGCAACAGAGAATCTTGAAGGGTCAATAGAACCATCTCTTAATAGATACATAAGTACACTCGTTGCCCTTGCAGAAGAAAGCTCCCAGTTCGAACTGTATCTTGAGCCCTTCACAGGTAGATTGTCTGTATGGCCTTCTATTACAATCCTGTTTGTTGTCCTCTTTATAAGGGATAGGATTGAATTAAGGAGGGGCTTTATATCGTCCTTTATCTCAGCAGAACCACTTTCAAATATTATGGTATCAGAAAAAGATAATCTCACTCCCTCTTCCTCAATGGTAATCCTTATACCTTCTATTTTACCAGATTCCTGAATAATGGACTTAAGGTCCTTTTCAATCTGGAAGCTTTCCTGCTGAATTGGCTTTATGCCTTCAATAGGCGTTATGTGCTGGGCTGTCTTCTGGGTCTTGAAGGCCTCCTTCATGGAACCTGTGAACTTTTCAAGTTTTCCCATATCCACATGGCTTATGGCATACATGGTTGTAAAAAAGGCGAAGAGAAGGGTAATAAAGTCTGCATAGGAGATAACCCATCTGTCAGGGTTATCTGCAGGTTCAGGGAGCCCATGCCTTTTCTTAATTAGCATCTTTCTTCTCGCTTATGAATGCCCTGAGTTTTTCTTCAAGATAATAGGGATTTATTCCGGACTGTAAGCCGATAATTCCCTCTATTATCATCTCCCTATGGAAGAGCCTTGAGTGGAGATTATTTATTATCTTTTTTGATATGGGGAGCAGGATAAGATTTGCTGAGCCCACGCCATAAATCGTAGCCACAAATGCAACAGCTATACCTGCCCCCAGTCTTGAAGGGTCAGCAAGATTCTCCATAACATGAATCAGACCGAGGACTGCTCCAATAATCCCTATTGTTGGTGCAAAGCCACCTGCTGTTTCAAAGACCCTTGCTATCCTTTTCCTCTCTTCAGCATAGGTGATATTTTCCTGAGAAAGAATCTCTCTTAAGACAGCAGGTGTTGCTCCATCCACTGCCAGCCTCAGGGCCTTTTTGATAAAAGGGTCTTCCTGCCTTTTGATCTCCTGCTCAAGACCCACAAGGCCATTTTTCCTCGTAATCAGGGAATAGCGGAGGATCTCCTTTATGTATTCCTCCTGATCAATCTTCTCATTTCCAAAGACCTCCTTCAGTGCCCCTATTGCCTTCAGGATATCCCTCATGGGAAAGCTTAAGAGTGTTGCTCCAAAGGTTCCTCCAAAGACGATTAATGCTGCTGTTGGTTGAAGGATTGATTCCACCCTTCCACCTTCCATGAGGTTTCCGCCAATTATAGCAATGCCTCCCATAACGAGTCCTATGATACTTGACCTGCTCATCTCTGTTTCTTGAGGAGCTCTCGCTGTTTCTGTAAGGTATATCTCAAGATTGCCTCTCTCACCTCTTCCTCTGAATTCTTGAAACTCACAGCAACCTCATATTTATTATTCTTCTCTATTACCCTGACGACCTCGCCATATGTGATAATCTTCAGGGGAGGACATGTGCAGAGATGCATCCTTATCTCCATAAGGTCTCCTTTTGAGACCTTCTCATCTGTGAGAAACCTTATTCCTCCTGCGCTGATATTAACCGGCTGTGGTTTTATTTCCTCCTCGGTAGAAAGCCCCCTTTCTTCAAGAAGCATATCGAGTTTCTTATTTATCTCCAGAAGGACTCTCAAGATTGCTGAGTCTAATCCCTGCTGAGACTGCCCTGTTTCAGGAATCTCCATTATGCCCTTATCTGATAAGAAGAGATATGGCAGAGGTAAGAGCTGGGGTTCGCCAAAAGTGATTCTGGAAGGTCCTTTTTTCTCATGGCTTATCTTTTTTGCCCCTATTGGAATAATGTCATCTATCCTGAAGAATTCCCTTCTATCCAGCCATTGCCACTTTAACTTAAGGATTCTGTCTTTTATCTCAGTAATGGTGGCCTGCCATTCATTGTAATAATCAGGTCTTTCCGTTATTATTAAAACGGTGGCATTCTTCTTTATTTCCCTGATAACTGATGGGAGTTTAACAGTAACACCATCTGGTTCAACAGTTAAAACCTCACCACTATATCTTATATCTGAGTCCTCAGGTTTCAGAAATATCTTTTCTCCATCTTTAAGCTCCATGAGGTGCCTCCACAAGTTTATATCCTCCACCTTTACCTGCAGGGGTTAAGAGAAAGGCCCTTACGACCTCCGGGTCAAACTGGGTGCCTGAGTTTGCCTTCAGTTCCCTTATGGCTTCATCATGACTTAAGGCCCTTCTATAAGGCCTTGTGGACGTCATGGCATCATAGGTATCAGCAACAGCAAGGATTCTGGCAAGAAGGGGTATCCTTTCTCCTTCAAGACCTTCTGGATAACCCTTGCCATCAAAACGCTCGTGATGATAAAGGATCAGCTGCCTTTCAGATGGCAGAAACTTAAGAGGCCTCACAATGCCTTCACCTATTACAGGATGAAGCCTTATCTCAGCCATCTCCTCCTCTGTCAGGTTTCCTGGTTTGAGAAGGATTGTATCCCTTACACCAATCTTCCCTATATCATGGAGATAGCCACCAAACTGCAGGGATTCCATTTCTTCAGTACTGAGTCCCATTACCTGGGATATCTGAAGGGCATAGTTTGTAACCCTTTCTGAATGCTGTTTTGTGTAGGAATCCCTTGCCTCTATGCTTGCAATCAGGGACCTCAGGGTATTGAGGAGATTATTGTAAAAGAGCTCATAGAGGGCATTGTTCTCAATCCTGAGAGAGGCCTTTTTTGCAAAGGTCTGGGCAAGGTATATCTCATCTTCAGTGAAGGACTCCCTGTCTATCCTGTCTGTTATGGTAAGAATGCCAAAGACCACTCCATTTATTATGAGGGGAAGGGCTATGAGCTGGGTTTTCAGGATAGAATCATTGAGGGGATTTTTCTCGCCAGGATTAAGGAGGATATAGTTCCTATTTTTTAAGAGCCCTTCAAAGGGCTCAGTTAAGGGTATCTCTTTTTTAATTGCATGCCCAACTGTTACTTCGCCACTAAATGTTGAACTTTCAATCCTTATGTTTTCATTCTTTATTATCCCGAAAGTAACCTCTTTTGCCATGAGAAGTCTTGATGCCATATCAACTATCTGTTCATAAATTATTCTGTTGTCATAAAGCTCATCAAGCTCAGAGCTTATTGACTGAAGTATTGCTATTTCATGAAGCCTTCTTATCAATTCTTTCTTTAGCCCTTCCTGAGAGATGGTCTTTGGATTTCCCATAAGCCTTCTCTCTTTGAGAAGTCTGTCTATGGTGGTTCTTATCTTCTCTACATTAAAGGGTTTAACAATGAAGTCCCTTGCTCCTTCCTTCATTGCCTCCACAGCATTTTCAAGGGTTGGATAACCTGTTATAATCGCAACAGGAGTAAAGGGAGTGATATCCTTTATTCTTTTTAAAAACTCAAGGCCATCCATCACTGGCATCGTTATGTCAGTAAAGATCATGTCATACTCTGAACTCTTCAGCTTTTCCAGTCCCTCCTTACCATTTACCGCAAGTTCGCAGTTAAAGCCGATCTGAGATATAATCTCCTTAAGTACATCCCTTACGACAATGTCATCATCAACAATAAGTATCTTTGCCCTGCTATTATTTACTCCATCAGGCTTCATTTCCCTTTACCAGCCTTTCTTTTAAAATTTCTGCCTCTTCATTTGTAAGAATACCCTTTTGCCTTAATCTCTCTATCCTCTCTATCCAGTCAGTTACTATAGCAGGCTCTTTGCTTTTTGCTATGTTGTTGATAATTGTTATATCCCTGTAGGTATCCCTGAGGAGTTTTTTCAATTCTCTTAATTCATCAATGATCTGGGCCCTCTCAAAGGCCTTTGTTGCAAGGAATACTATCTCCTCAACCTTAAAGGGCTTTGCGAGATAGTCATAGGCACCCTCTTTTATTGCCTCAAGGGCTATATCAAGGGTGCCATAGGCTGTGAGTATTACAACCATTGCATCAGGATTGCTCCTGAGGGCAGACCTTAATACCTCCATCCCATCAGCACCGGGCATCTTCAGGTCTGTAATCACAAGTCTTATATCCTCTTTTCTAAGAAGACTTATTGCCTCAAGGCCATCCCGTGCAGTGAGCACACTATACCCCTCATCCTGGAGTATCCTGCTCAAAACATCCCTTGCTATCTCGTCATCGTCAGCAATTAGTATCCTGAATTCCTCTTTCTTCACTCAATTATCCTTTAATGGCGAATTAACAGTTACTGCCGTATTTTATTCAGAACCTCCTTTTTCGTCTCCTCTATGATCTGTTTTTTCTTTGCCTCTGATGAGATATTAACAATATCCTGAGGTTCCTGCTCTTCTCTGTCAATAGTAGCTGGATTTCTGAGCTTTGAGACCCTGTTATAGAGGTGCATAACTTCATAGAGTTGGAAGGGATATATTGTCATAGCACACCTCCTCTGTTTTTTAATCGGCAGATTACTAAAAAACTTTAGAATACCTTCACCTACTGTCAAAATATTGACTTATGGTTATAAGAAAACTACAATATAGTTATGCCAAGGGTTATTGTCATTGATGATGACGAGACTGTAAGGGATGTCCTTACCTCTTTTCTCTCAGAAAAGGGACATGAGGTTGTAGCCTTTTCAAATGGACAGGAGGGTCTTGAAAGGCTTTTATCTGAAAGTTTCGACATTGCCCTTGTTGACCTTGTGATGCCAGGCATTGGTGGAATGGATGTCCTCAGAGAGCTCTCCTCAAGGAACTTAAAGATACCTGTAATAGTTATTACTGCCTATGGAACAATCCAGAATGCTGTTGAATCCATGAAGCTTGGAGCCTTTGATTATATAACAAAGCCCTTTAATCTTGATGAGATACTCATAGTCATTGAAAGGGCCCTCAATCTCAGAAGGCTTGAAAGAGAGAACCTCCTTCTCAAGAGGCAATTAAGACAGAGATACAATTTTTCAGGTCTCATAGGTGATTCTATAAAGATGCAGAGGGTCTATGAACTTATTGAGAAGGTTGCTGATTCTGACACAACTATATTAATAACAGGTGAGAGTGGAACAGGAAAAGAGCTTGTTGCAAGGACTATCCATTACAATAGTTCGAGGGCTGATGGCCCTTTTGTCCCGATTAATTGTGCAGCCATACCAAAGGACCTCCTTGAGTCTGAATTGTTCGGTCATGAAAAAGGAGCATTTACAGGTGCGATTAACACAAGGATAGGAAGATTTGAGCTGGCGAATAACGGAACGCTATTTCTTGATGAGATTGGTGAACTCGATCCAAGCCTTCAGGTAAAGCTTCTCAGGGTTATTCAGGAGAGAGAGTTTGAGAGGGTTGGAGGTGTAAAGACCATTAAGGTGGATGTCAGGATTATTGCTGCAACAAACAGAAACCTTGAAGAGGCTGTCAGAGACGGAAGGTTCAGGGAGGACCTTTACTGGAGGCTGAATGTTATCCCTATCCATCTTCCACCATTGAGGGAAAGGAGAGAGGATATACCCCTTCTTATTGACTTCTTTGTAAAAAAATTTCACAGGAAGAGAAAAGGAAAGGCCCTTGTATTTCCACCAGAGGTGATGACTATCCTTTTGAGATATGACTGGCCAGGAAATGTGAGGGAGCTTGAGAACCTTGTGGAGAGGCTGAGCGTCCTTGTGTCAGATGAAGCAGTAAAACCAGAAGATCTTCCAGAGAGGTTTCATAAGAGAGAGTTTAGAGGTCAGGAGATGGAGGTTTTATCTCCTCAGATTTCAGAAGAAGGCATTGACCTCTCAAAGACCCTTGAGGAGATTGAGAGGGAACTTATACTTAAGGCACTCCAGAAGGCAGGAGGTGTGAGGTCAAAGGCAGCATCCCTCCTCGGTCTTAATCGCACAACCCTTATAGAAAAGCTCAAGAGACTCGGCATATCGTGAGTCAATAGTTTGACCTGCCTTTCTAATTTTCTTTAAAAATCAAGAAATTTTCAACTGGCACATTTATTGCTTTTTCACAATGGCATGAAGAATCTGTTGAGTCCGTTATTTTTGCTCTATATGATAGTTATGCCTTTGCCTTGCATTGGTGGCATAAATAATGGCCAGGCATTGGTGACAGAAGTAACAGCTAAGGAGATGAATGAAATATCCCGTCTTATTGAAGAAGGAAAGGCTAATGATGCCCTGGAGAGACTCTCTTTAATTAAGATTAACAGGGATGGAAAGGCCTTTTATGAACTCCTCACTGCAAGGGCCCTCATAAAGCTTGGAAGACTAACCCAGGCAATGGAACATCTTCAGCTTTCTATATCCTATGGAGAAGGAAGAATAAAGGAAGAGGCCCTTTTTGAAAGGGCAAGGCTTTATCTTTATATGAAATTTTATCCAGAGGCAGCTACAGCCTTCAGGCTTTTTCTTAACCTGTTTCCTGATTCAACCTTAAAAGAAGAGGCCTATCTTGGCCTTGCAGAGGCCCTGAGGAAGAAAGGGCACTATGAAGAGGCCCTGAGATATTACGAAAAAGCAGGTTGTATAACTGGTCTTTATGGAAAGGCTAATACCCTTCACCTTCTGGGAAGATATGAAGAGGCAAACAGGCTTTATGTGGAACTTATATTAAAGAAGCCAGATTTTATAAAAAGCTCTCCTGAGACTTCCCTCCTCATTGGAGAGAATATGATGATTCTCAAGAAAAAGGCAGAGGCAAGGAGGTATTTAGGTGCTGTAAAAGATATTCCCTATCGATACAGGGCCTATCTGCTTCTTGGAAAAATGGAGATGGAGGATGGTCATCTCGATGAGGCCCTCAAATATCTTGACCTTTCCATTCAATCAGAGGAGCCATCCATAAGACAGAAGGCCTATCTTATGAGTGGCGAGATATTTCTTAAGCTCGGAAAATATGAGGAGGCAAAGAAGAGACTTCTTGAATTAAGAGGCCACTATCCCTTTGGAGAGAGCTATGAAAGGTCTCTTTTACTCCTTTCAAAGATTTATAAAAAAGAGGGTAGATTCAGAGAAGCAAATAATACACTCAGAAGCCTTATCTTCGGGAGTAGGCCTTCTCCCACTGTTACTTTAGCTACCAGCGAAGCAATGGGCCTTTTAAAAGAATTGATTCTTGAGGCATCTGAGAAGGAATCCAGTACATTCCTTGAGCTATGGAAGGAGAATAAACAACTCTTTCTTGAGGACTCAAATATTCCCTTCCTTTTTAAGATAGCTGATATCCTCAGGTGGCTAAGTAACAGTAGAGAGTCGGGAGTCAACACTCAGGAGGCAACTCTTACTTTTGCGATTAATGAACTCTCCTTTCTTTCAAAATGGCTTTTTAAGAATAGCAGTAGAGAATACAAAAGAAAGGCCTCTTTTTTGATGGCTGAACTTTATCTCCTTAGAGGTGAGGCAGACATGGGTCTTGGCATCCTTCAGGGTATAAGGCCTGAAGATGATAAAGAACTGAGGCTTTATGCTGAACTTTTTTTAATGAAAGGAGAGTATGAAAGGGCCTTTGAATACCTTCTCAGGGTCAAGGAATTGAAGAAAGAAGACAGAAGATTGCTCATGAAAATAGCCCTCCATAGAGGTGATAAATCTTCCATAGACCTTCTTGAGAGGTTCATAAATAAACATGGTGTAGATGCCTCATCCTGTATAATTCTTGCAGACCTCCTCTACAAAAATGGCAGATATGCTCCTGCCCTTTCTTATTACAAAAAAGCCCTTTCTAATGAACTCAAAAAAGAACTTAATGAAAGAGAACTACAATGGGCAACCTACAGGGTCTCAGCAATAGAAGATAAGAATAAGAATTCAAGACCCCTTGAGGTAGTTCTCAAAGAGGATGAGGCGAGATTAAGGATACTGGAAAGGAGTCTTAGATGAATAAGGAAAACACAAATGGTGGCGAAATAATAGAGGGCACGGGTATTAAAGAACTCCTACAGGAGGCCTTCAGTAATTTTACTAGGGCATCAGAGAGCCTTGAGCTCTGTTACAGACAACTTCAGGAACGAATCAGGTATCTTACAGAAGAGCTCGAAAAGAAGAACAGAGCCCTTGAGGATGCCCTTAATTTTCTTAACGCAATTATTCAGAGCATGGAGGATGCTGTACTGGTTATTGACCCTTACGAAAAGATAATCATGATGAACCATTCTGCTGAAAACCTCTTCGGCGTTAAGGCTACTGAGTTCAATGGCAGATATCTTTCAGAGATCGATTTCACCATTCACCATGAAGGAGCGGATGCCATACTTACCGCTTCAGGTAAAAAGAGGACCATAATGCTCTCCAACTCACCTGTAATGAGCAGGAGTGATGAAAATAACAGTTATGGTGAACTTCTGGGCGAGGTGATTGTTATAAAGGACATTACGAGACTGAGGGAGCTGGAATCCCAGTATGAAAGAAACCAGAGATTGATAGCAATGGGTGAAATGGCAGCAAGGATAGTTCATGAACTGAGAAATCCCCTCTGCAGTATAGAGCTCTTCGCAACCATGCTCGAAAGGGAGGATCTGGCCGAAAGAGGAAAGAGTCTTGCAAGAGGAATAGCAACAGGCATAAGGAGTATGAATAACATCCTTACAAACATGCTTATTTTTGCAAGGCCTGGCAGGGTAAACCTCAGGCCTGTAAGTTCTTCAAGGATTATAAAGGAAATTTTATCCATTCTTGAGCCTTTGATTCTTTCAGGAAATATAAACATAAAAGTATCTCAGGATGAATATCTCGTAATGTCAGACCCTGAACTTTTAAAGCAAGCCCTTCTTAATATATGCATAAATTCCATTCAGGCAATGCAAGAAGGAGGACTCCTCACTGTTGAGCTAAAAGAAGAGGGTGGATATGTCTGTTTTTCAATTAAGGATACAGGATGCGGGATAGAGCCTGAGATCAGAGAGAGGATCTTCGACCCCTTTTTTACAACAAAGGAAAATGGTACAGGCCTTGGTCTTGCGATTACAGCAAAGATAGTTCAGTCTCATGGAGGATTTATAAAGGTTGACAGTATCCCCGGGAAGGGAACTGAATTCATAGTCTCTATACCCTCACCTGACAACAGGGATACCCTTAAAGAAGTTTTTTCAGAACCAGATATGCTGGAGGAGCAGACATGAAAGAGATACCACCTGTATTGATAGTAGATGACGATAGCCAGATGAGGATTGCCCTGAGGGAGGCAGTTGCCATGCTTGGCTATCCTGTTGAGGTCACTGATAATGGAAGGTCTGCAATTGATAAGCTTCAGAGTTCAGCCTGTTCCATGGTTATAACAGATATGAGGATGCCAGGCATGGATGGAATTGCCCTTATAAAAGAGATAAGGAAGCTCTCTCTAAATATCCCTGTTCTGGTTATAACAGGATACGGAACAGTAGAGAATGCAGTGCTTGCAATGAAGAGTGGTGCAACAGATTATCTTATGAAACCCTTTTCTTACGAAACCCTCCATAAGGCGATTGAGTCTATCCTTTCAAGAAATGGAGGTTGTAGCACTTCGCCACCAATCAAAGATGGGAATACCATCGTGATTCCCTTAACAGATAATCCAGAGATGAAGAAGATAATATCCATTGCTGAAAACCTCGCTATGAGTGATATTACAGTTCTTATTACAGGTGAAAGCGGAACAGGGAAGGAGCTCCTTGCAAGATATATCTACCAGAGAAGTAATAGGGCAAAGGGCCCTTTTGTTGCAGTTAACTGTGCTGCTATACCAGAGAACCTCCTTGAATCTGAACTCTTTGGTTACGAAAAGGGTGCCTTTACAGGTGCTCACGAGAGAAGGAAGGGAAAGTTTGAACTCGCTCATGGAGGAGTGCTTCTTCTTGACGAGATAGGTGAGATGCCCCTTCATCTTCAGGCAAAGCTTTTAAGGGTTCTACAGGAAAAAACAGTTGACAGGATTGGAGGGACTAAACCTGTACCTGTTGATGTAAGGGTGATTGCAACAACAAACAGGGACCTCCTTAAAGAGATTAGAGAGGGCAGATTCAGAGAAGACCTTTATTACAGATTGAATGTCTTCCCCCTAAAACTACCTCCTTTAAGGGAGAGGCCAGAAGACATACCTCTTTTGAGCAGTTGGTTTCTTGAGAGATACGCAGCTTCTCATCAGAAATCAATAAAAGGGATCAGCAATTCTGCTATGGAGATTCTTAAAAAGAGACCATGGAAGGGAAATGTAAGGGAACTTGAGAATGTGATTCAGAGGGCTGTATTCCTCTGCCAGGGAGATACAATAGAGCCAGAGCATCTTGTCTTTGAGGAACCAGAGGTTTCTCTTAAGTGCGGGAAGATCAGGGATTTAGAAAAGGAGCTCATACTTAAGACCCTTGAGGAGACAAAGGGCAACAAGACCCTTGCTGCAAAGATCCTTGGGGTAAGTGTGAGGACAATAAGGAACAAGCTTGCCCAGTATAGGCAGGAATTTCCTCAGGGGAAAAATATTCCTTGTTTCAGATCGACAGACCATTAAGGACAAGCTCTGGCATAGAAATTGATAATGGAGGATATAGATGGCTGATAGTTTTAAGATTCTTGAAGGTTTTTTGAGATTTGCTGGCAGGAGGCATGGTGTTATAACCTCCAATATTGCCAATATTGACACACCTGGCTACAGGACAAAGGACCTGGAGTTCAAGACGATTCTCGACAATTCTATAATTGAACTTAAGGTTACACAGCCAGGCCATATAAACCCAAATGGAGAGTCTCTGGAGTTTAAAGAGATTGAAGAAGATACAGGTCAATGGAAGGATAGAAACAATGTAGAGCTTGACAGGGAGATGGCAAAACTCACGGAGAATGCCCTTTTCTTTGAGGCATCCCTTACAATGCTTTCAACAAAGATAAGGATGTTCAGGAATGCATTAAGGAGGCAATGATGAAGACCTTTGGTATCCTTCATGTGGTTGCTTCATCCCTTGAGGCCCAGAGGCACAGGATGAATACCATTGTTTCTAACATGGCAAACATCAACACCACTCGCACAGAAGGGGGAGGTCCTTACAGGAGAAAGGATGTCCTGTTTGAGATTAAAGAGATAGAGGCTGGCAATGAGATCCTTGAAGGTGTTCAGGTAAGAGAGGTGGTGGAGGATAACTCTCCCTTCAAGATTGTTTATGACCCGGGGCATCCCGATGCTGATGAAAGGGGATTTGTACAACTTCCAAATGTTAACCCCCTTGAAGAAATGGTGAATATGATGCTTGCCTTCCGGGCTTATGAGGCCTCTATAACTGCCTTCAACACAACAAAGACTATGTTTATGAAACTACTCGAGCTTGGAAAGACATAAGATTAGGGGTTAGAACAATTTTTAACTTGAATACACTGCTGTCCAAAACAAATTGAAAGGGGTTTTTAAAATAGGCTGAAGTAGGCTACAGGCTATAGGCCATAGGCGATAGGCTGTAGGCAATAGGAAATAAAAATATCCCTGACGCCTGTAGCC
>DAISHO010000001.1:0-26934 GCA_036822495.1 Thermodesulfovibrionales bacterium | reverse complement strand
CATTAAGGAGTCGCCTTTTGTGCTTTTTGCTAATGGCGTAAGTAATAGTTGGCCTTATGCCCATTCATAACTTTATATTTTGTACAGGTGTGTCAATCAGTCATAAAGAAAGAATTATAATCCAATTCAAAAAATTAATAACCATAATCCTTGACAAATCTCTTCAGGTATGATAACCTTGTGCACTACTGTTACCTTGAGTCTAAATCATTTATTTTGAGGTGAAGGATGCTCGAATTTAACAAATGGTTTTTTGTCCTTCTTTTTAACTTTCTCTTCCTGATATTTGTCCTTAATATACTCCTTTTTAAACCCCTTATGAGACTCTTTGAAGAAAGAAAGGAAGGTATAGAAGGGTCTCTTAAAAAGGCAAAAGAGCTCAATGCAAAAAGAGAAGAGCTAATGAACCAGCTTAATAGAGAGCTTCTTGAGGCAAACAGAAAGGCAAAGGAGATAATAGATAAATATACTCAGGAGGGAAAGGAAAGGCAGGCAGAACTTTTGAGGGAGGCTGAAAAGGAGGCCCAGAATATCCTCTTAAAGACAAGGCAGGAGATAGCCTCTCAGGCAGAGGTGGCAAGAAAGGCCCTGAGAGAAGAGATAGAGAAGATTTCTGATGAGATTGTAAATAAACTTGTTCAGGTATAGATACGGAGGACGGATGAGAGTTGTAATAATTATATTGCTTTTATTCTTTACGAGCCTCTCCTACGGAGTTGAAGAGGCAGCCCATCATGCCACCTTTTCAGACTGGTTCTGGAGGATAGTAAACTTTGCAGTCCTTGTTGCAATTCTTGTCATATTTGCTGGTAAGCCCTTCAGGAATTTTCTGAGGCAGAGGTCAGAGGCCATACAGAAGGCCCTTGAGGAGGCAAGGCAGGCAAGGGAGCTTGCAGAAAAGGCATTAAAAGAGGTAGAAGAGAGGTTTAGCCAGAAGGATGTAGAAATAGAAAGGGTTCTTAATACAGCGAGGCGAGCCGGGGAGATTGAAAGAGATAATATTATAGAAGAAGGTAAGAGGCTTAGCGAAAAGGTAATTGAAGAGGCAAAGGCAGGTATTGAGCTCGAAAAGAAGAAGGCCATAGAGAAGCTTAAAGAGGAAGCTGCCCTTCTTGCTATTGAGCTTGCTGAGAAAAAGCTCAGGGAAGGGCTTACAGAAGCTGAGAAGAAGAGACTTCTTGAGGATTCAATAAAGAGGATTGAAGGGAGTAAGAGATGAGAGGTGAAAGGATTGCTAAGAGATATGCAAAGGCCCTTTCAGGAATCCTAAGCCTTGAGGCACTTCCTGAAGAGATAGGGAGACTTGAGAAGTTCTCCCTTATGATAGAAAGGGATAAGAAACTCAGGGGATTCATGAACAATCCATTATTTACAGAGGAGGAAAAGAAGGAGCTTCTGGAATATGTATCTCAGAAGCTCGGTTTCAATGAAAAGACAAAAAATGTCCTTATAAAATTAATAGAGGAGAGGGCCTTTCAGGCATTACCTCTGTTTGTGAAATTTCTTAACAAATTCTATTCTGAAAGGCGGAAACTCCTTAAGGCAGTAATAGTGAGCCCTATACCTGTTGACGGAGGAGTTGTGGAGAGGATAACAAATGCCCTGAGAAATATTACAAACAGGGATGTAATTGTGGATATAAGCCTTGACCCATCTCTTCTCGGAGGTATTGTTGTGAGATTTGACAATACTGTGTATGACCTCAGCATAAAAGGTCAGCTTAATCTTTTAAAAAATGACATTATAAAGGGGTGAGCCTATGGAAGTAAAAGAGATCAGAACAGAAGAGATCAGCGAGTATTTAAGAAAACAGATTGCAGACTTCGAGAAAAAGATCGATGTCAGCGAAGTTGGTGTCGTCACCTATGTTGGTGATGGTGTTGCCAGGATTTATGGTCTTGAGAATGCCATGATGTCAGAGCTTCTTGAATTTCCCAATGATGTTATCGGTATGGTTCTTAATCTGGAAGAGGATGCCGTTGGAGCGGTCCTTTTTGGCGATGATAAACTTATCAAGGAAGGAGATGTTGTTAAAAGGACAGGCAGGATTATGTCTGTGCCTGTTGGAGAGGCCCTTATAGGAAGGGTTGTTGATGCCCTTGGAAGGCCTATTGATGGAAAGGGTCCAATAAAGGCTCAGGAGACAAGGCTCGTTGATGTCGTTGCCCCGGGAATTATCCGCAGACAGCCTGTTAAAGAGCCCCTCCAGACAGGTATAAAGGCAATAGATGCCATGATACCCATAGGAAGAGGTCAGAGGGAGCTCATTATTGGTGACAGACAGACAGGAAAGACAGCGATTCTTATAGATACAATTATCAACCAGAAAGGTGGAGATGTTATATGCATATATGTTGCAGTGGGTCAGAGGAGGTCAGCGGTTGTTAGAACTGTGAAGACCCTTGAGGAATACGGTGCAATGGACCACACAATAGTTGTTGTTGCAACAGCTTCTGATCCCGCACCAATGCAATACCTTGCACCCTATGCAGGTTGTGCAATGGGAGAGTATTTCAGGGATAGTGGCAGGCACGCCCTTGTATGTTACGATGACCTCAGCAAACAGGCTGCTGCCTATAGACAGCTCTCACTCCTTTTGAGGCGTCCTCCTGGAAGAGAGGCCTATCCCGGTGATGTCTTCTATCTTCATTCAAGGCTCCTTGAAAGGGCAGCAAAACTTTCTGACAAATATGGTGGAGGCTCCCTTACAGCACTGCCTGTTATCGAAACACAGGCAGGTGATGTCTCTGGATATATCCCAACAAATGTTATATCAATTACTGATGGTCAGATATACCTTGAGCCAGAGTTATTCTATGCTGGAATCAGGCCTGCTGTAAATGTGGGTCTATCAGTAAGCCGTGTTGGTGGTGCTGCCCAGATAAAGGCAATGAAGCAGGTTGCTGGAATGTTAAGACTTGACCTTGCCCAGTACAGGGAACTTGCTGCCTTTGCCCAATTTGCATCAGACCTTGATAAGGCAACCCTCATGCAGATTGAGCGTGGTAAGAGGATGGTGGAGCTTCTCAAGCAGGACCAGTATCAGCCAATGCCTGTTGAAGACCAGATACTTGTTATATTTGCTGGAACGCAGGGTTATCTTGATGACATACCTGTGGAGGCAGTAAAGGCCTTTGAGGAAGGATTTCTTAGATATATAAAGGCAGAAAGACCTGAACTCAGGCAGGAGATTAGAGAGAAGAAAGAGCTTACGGATGAATTAAAGCAGAAGATTGTAGATGCAATAACAACATTCAAAAAGAGCTTCAGGGCATAGGAGCATAACAGGATGGCAACCCTTAGAGACCTTAGGAAGAGAATAAAGGCTATCAGGAACACCCAGAAGATCACAAAGGCCATGAAGATGGTTGCTGCTGCCAAACTTAGAAAGGTACAGGACCGCATGCTTAACTTCAGGCCTTATGCAAAGAGAATCCGTGAGGTTGTGGCAGACCTCTCAATGGCTGTTGAGAGAGACATTCATCCAATCCTTGTCGTGAGGCCAAGAAAGATCATTGAGTTGCTGGTTATAACATCTGATAAAGGCCTTTGCGGTGCCTTTAATGCTAACATCCTTAGATTTGCGTCCCACCAGATTGCAGACCTTAAGAGGCAGGGTTTTGAGGTAAGTTTGAGCACCGTTGGGAAAAAGGCCTATGACTATTTCACAAGGAGGGGCTTCAAGATAAGGTCAAGCTGGGTTGGTCTTTCTGGAAAGGTCTCTTATGAGAGCGCTAAGGATGTAGCAAAGGACCTTATAGATGCCTATATTAATGAGAGCTTTGATGAGGTCAGGATTGTTTTTAATGAATTTAAATCCCTCATTGCCCAGAGACTTGTGTGCTTCAGGGTTTTGCCCCTTGAGAGTCTTGAGGAAGAGGTATGTCCTGAGGCAACAGAGCGAGAGGTAAAAAGGAAACCTGAGGAGGTTCATACACCTTTACAGTTTGCGAGTTCCTTTGTATATGAGCCTTCTGTTGAGGTAGTCTTTGAGAGATTGTTGCCAAGATATGTGGAGATACAGATATTCAGGGCCCTTCTTGAAAGCAGTGCTGCAGAAGAGGCCGCAAGGATGAATGCAATGGAGAATGCTACAAAGAACTGCGAGGACCTTGTCCAGAAGGTAACGCTAAAGGCTAATAAGGTAAGACAGGAGGGCATTACAAAGGAGCTTATGGATATAGTTGGAGGTGTGGAGGCCCTCAGAAAGGCTACAGGATAAATAGGCTACAGGCTTAAAGCTGAAGCCTTTAAAATAATTAAAGCAGGAGGTTTTGATGAATACAGGAAGGATATCACAGGTAATAGGAGTTGTAGTTGATTGTGAGTTTGAAGAAAAACTACCCGAGATACTTAATGCCTTGAAGATACAGGAGCCAGGCGATCCATCGAGGGGAATCCCTCCAATTGACCTTACCCTTGAGACAGTAGCCCATATTGGTGACAACAAGGTCCGTGCCCTTGCAATGGGCTCAACAGACGGACTTGTCCGTGGCATGAAGGTGGTTGATACAGGTCAGCCCATAACAGTGCCTGTTGGGAAAGAGGTCCTCGGCCGGATCGTCAATGTTCTTGGAGAGCCTGTTGATGAGGCAGGACCAATTCAGGCAAAGGAGCGCCTGCCTATCCATAAGCCAGCACCTGAGTATGTTGAGCAGGTAGCAAAGACAGAGATCTTTGAGACAGGTGTTAAGGTCTTTGACCTCCTTGTGCCCTTTGTTAAGGGCGGAAAGATGGGAATGTTTGGTGGTGCCGGTGTTGGGAAGACCGTTATTATTATGGAGATGATCCATAATGTTGCCATGAAACATGGTGGTGTTTCAGTATTTGCTGGTGTTGGTGAGCGAACCCGCGAGGGAAATGACCTTTATCTTGAGATGAAACACTCAGGGGTTCTTCCCAATGTTGCCCTTGTTTATGGCCAGATGAATGAGACTCCAGGTGTCAGGGCAAGGGTAGCCCTTACAGCCCTTACAGTCTCTGAATATTTCAGGGACCAGGGTCAGGATGTCCTTATATTTATAGATAATATCTTCAGATACACCCTTGCTGGTTCAGAGGTCTCAGCACTCCTTGGAAGGATGCCTTCTGCTGTTGGATACCAGCCCACCCTTGCTGTTGAGATGGGAATACTTCAGGAGAGAATTACAACAACAACAAAAGGCTCCATAACATCCATGCAGGCAATATATGTTCCTGCTGATGACCTTACAGACCCTGCTGTTGCAACAGCCTTCACACACCTTGATGGAACTGTCGTCCTTTCAAGACAGATTGCAGAGCTTGGCATATACCCTGCTGTTGATCCCCTTGATTCAACATCAAGGGCCCTTGACCCAAGGATAGTTGGTGAAGAGCATTATAAGGTTGCAAGGGGTGTACAGGCAGTTCTTCAGAGATATAAGGAGCTTCAGGACATCATAGCAATCCTCGGAATGGAGGAGCTTTCTGAGGATGACAAACTCGTTGTTGCAAGGGCAAGGAAGCTCCAGAGATTCCTGAGCCAGCCCTTCCATGTTGCAGAGACCTTTACTGGAACCCCTGGTAAATATGTAAAAAGAGAGGATACTATAAAAGGCTTTAAGGCCATACTTGAAGGAAAATATGATGACTATCCAGAGCAGGCTTTCTATATGGTTGGTCCGATTGAAGAGGTTGAGGAAAAGGCAAAGAAGCTTGGCTGGAGGAGAGAGGTTTGATGGATAAACTCAGACTTGTTATTGTTACACCCTATGGTCAGGTCCTTTCAGAGGAGATTGAGGAGGTAACAGCCCCTGGCTCAGAAGGTGAGTTTGGAGTCTTACCAGGACATATGCCTTTTTTTACAACCCTCAAGATAGGGATCCTTACATACAAAAAAGATGGTGTTGAAAACTATGTTTTCATAAACAGTGGATATGCAGAGGTGACGGCTGATAAGGTAATTATAGTTGCTGACAGTGCAGAGAGGGCAGAGGATATTGACCTTGAAAGGGCCCTAAAGGCAAAACAGAGGGCAGAGGAGAGATTAAAGAAGATGGAAGAGATAGATGTGGCAAGGGCAACAGCAGCCCTTGAAAGGGCAACCATGAGGATCCAGCTTGCCCAGAAGCGTATTCCAAGATAATCCTCAGGAGTTTAGCAGGGAAGACCTTAAATACATGAAAAGAGCCCTCAACCTTGCAAAAAAGGCTGAGGGCATGACCTCACCCAATCCCCTTGTTGGAGCAGTTCTTGTAAAATCTGGCAGGATTCTTGCGGAAGGTTATCATCTCCGTCCCGGTCTACCTCATGCAGAGGCAATAGCCCTTGAGAAGGCTGGTTCCAGGGCAAGGGGCTCAACCCTTTATGTAAATCTTGAACCCTGCTGTCATCTTGACAAGCGTACCCCTCCCTGTGCTCAGGCTATTATAAAGGCTGGTGTAAAAAGGGTTGTTATTGGAATGATAGACCCAAATCCAAAGGTCTCTGGCAGGGGGATTGAGCTTCTTAAAAAGGCTGGCATTAAGGTTCAGGCAGGACTTCTTGAAGAAGAGGCAAAAAGACTCAATGAGATATATATAAAGCATATAACAACAGGTCTACCCTTTGTTATCCTGAAGATCGCCATGACCTTAGATGGAAAGATTGCAACAGAGACAGGAGAATCTAAGTGGATAACCTCTCCTGAATCCAGAAGATATGTCCATAGACTTCGTAGCAAGGTAGATGCAGTACTTACAGCTATTGGTACTGTAAAGGCTGACGACCCTGAGCTTACAGTAAGACTTGTCCAAGGTAGAAATCCCATAAGGGTTGTTATAGATCCTGAGCTTGAGATACCACCTCAGGCAAAGGTCCTCAGGACCCCACCGACCACGATAATATTTACAAAAACAGAAGTCAGGAATACGATAGCTGACCTCTGTTTTCCAGAAGGCGTTGAGATTGAGTACTTTAATTCTGAAAGACTCGACCTTAAAGAGGCAATGAAGAGCCTTTACCAGCGAGGCATCACATCTGTAATGATTGAGGGTGGTGCATCATTAAATTGTTATGCCCTCAAGGATGGGATTGTTGATAAGGTTATGATATTTATTGCTCCTAAGATTATAGGCGGAAGGGACTCAGTGCCCGCAGTTGGAGGAGTTTCCACAGGTCTTCAGAACCCCTGGAGATTAAAGGACTTAAAGATCAGGCGTATTGGAGAGGATATCCTTATAGAAGGCTATACTGCTGACCAAAATATTGTTAAGGTATATCAAGATTATGACTTGAAATAATTTTATCCCTCACCATTTATCTGCCTTTGTGGTATAATTGTAAGAGGTCTTAAATGCCTGGGGTAGAAGAAAGGGTATCAAAACTTGAAGAAACCCTTGAAAGGTTTATTGTAAATGTAGAGAACTCCCATCTTCGCATTGAGGCAGAACTCAAGAGGCTCCACGAAGAGATAGAGGAGTTCAAAAATGCAACATTACGATTTCAGGCAGAATCAGAAAAAGACAGAAAAGCCTTGCATGATGAGATGAGTGCTTTTAAAAATGAGATGGCTGTTTTTAAGGATGAGATGAGTGACTTTAAAAATGAGATGGCTGCTTTTAAGGATGAGATGAGTGCTTTTAAAAATGAGATGGCTGCTTTTAAGGATAAAGTTGATAAATTCATTGAAAGACAAGAAGAGGAAAATCGGCGCAAAAACAGAGAGTGGAGTAATCTTGCAAAGAAGATGGGCACTATTGTTGAAGACCTTATAGCACCTGCTTTAAGGCCAGTGCTGAGCAAATATTTCAATTGTGAAGTATCTATGGAAAGCCAGAGGATCTTGAGAAGAAAAGAGGGAGAGTCCTACGAGATAGATGCAATAGTTATTTGTGATCAGAAGGTCTTTATGGTAGAGGCTCGCTCTACCCCGAGGTTTGACGATATAAAAGAGATTAAGGAAAAGAGTGAAAGATTCTTTGAATTTTTCCCTGAATATAAGGGAAAGGAACTTATAGTTATCTTTGGCAGCATAACCTTCCCTGAAAATGTAATACACCATGCCAGCAGAAACGGTATATATGTCCTTGCCTGGAAAGAGTGGGAATATATGGATATATTGAATTTTCATGCGGTGAAAAGATAATTATTTGAAGAAGAGATTTTTGTTTTTAAGTTTCCTTTTATAGGCTAATCCAATAAAAAGACTATTTCAATAAATCCAGTCTTTGCTCTAGTTCATAAAGGACAATTCCATTTGTAAAGGCCTCTTTTGCAAGGGGTGAATTCCTTTTGAGCATATCCCTGAAGGTATTCATCCCATAACCAAAAGGCTCTATAATACCATCGTGGTCAAGGACTCTCAACTGGAGAATATTTTTTAAAAAATCCACTTCATCCTTATAAATCACTATTACATGAACAGGAGGTGTCTTTGGGGGCAGGGGTCTTCCGTAGGGATCAAAGAGTAGAACTCCCTGTAAGGTCTTTCCCTTTTCTTCATAAAGCCTGCTGAGAAAGAGGCTCAGAGTGTCAAAAAAGAAAAGATTACCCCACTTCTCTTTTAACAAATTCCAGGATGGCCTTTGCATGTCTTAGTGCCTCCTCTGCCATCTCTCTGTCTATGTATTCTGATGGGGTCCCTTCAGGTATTGAGGAAGGAATTCTCAAAGGAAGGCTGTATGTTTCGAGGACTCTTGCTGAATGGATAATATTATGGGTGGCAGGTAAAGATTCCCTGCTGGCTCTCTTTATTAGAAATACAATGGATGGATTTAAGATATCTCCTTCCCTTGATTCAATTAATTGATATAGGGAAAGAAGGGCTCCCAGATAGGCCATAAGACAGGCAGCATCGTTATAACCTTCTTTTATGAGATATTCGGTAGCCTTTAATTTTTTCTCTGCCTCATCAAGCCATCTCATTCTTTACTCTCGGGATCTGAGAAGATAATTCTACTGCCAAGTAACTGGCCAAGGACAGATGAAAAGATAAAAAGAGGTATATATCTTATGTCAATATGAGAGATAATCCTTGCTGCTATAATAAAAGGTATAGGGAGGTGAATAAAGAGGAACCATCTTGGTGAAAACTTCCTTGCCCTTCCCCTCATATATCCAGCAGGAAGATTCAATAAAAAGGCGAGATTGAATAGTCCTGTAATAAGTGCAAACTTTTCCATTAATTTAATTATAACTATTTCAAATATTTTTTGCCATAGGTGGTATAAGTAACAGTTGTAGTAATTCCTGTTAAAATATACTATGCCTGAAAAAAGCTCACTTATAACAGAGGACATAAAGAATATCCTCAGGGATGCCTTTAAGGACCTGAAGGATGAGGTTGTTATTGAGGTCTTTACAAAGGAGGGCATTAACGATGCTTTTAATAACGCAGTAAAAGAACTCCTCAATGTCCTTGGAGAGCTTTCACCCAGGATAAAAACTTTCTTTTATACAATAGGTGATCAGAAATCTAAGGAGAGAAATGTCCTCAGGTCTCCAACCCTCCTTATCGCACCTGATAAGTATAAGATTCGTTTCACAGGTGCTCCTGTTGGAGAGGAGGGCAGGTCCCTGATAATGACGATCCTCATGGCATCGACTGGAAGTGCTATTATCTCTGATAAGTCCATCAAGAGATTAATGAAACTTAAAGATCCCAGAGAGATAAAGGTCTATGTTAGCCCCCTCTGTCCTTACTGTCCAGTGCAGGTTGGTTATGCTGTCTCGGCAGCTATTGTGAAAAAAGACCTTGTGAGTGTAGAGATTATAGAGATTTACGAGAACAGGGACATTGCTGAACAACTCGGCATTGTCTCTGTTCCCCAGACATATATCAATGACATACTAACAGCCCCGGGAGTTCAGACAGAAGAGCAATTTATTTCCTCACTTCTTAAGCCAGAAGCACCTGGAGAGGGAGTAATGTATGAATTTACTGAGATACCAGAAGGTGCTGGTATTACTTCAGAACCGATTAAAAAGGATATAGTGATAATTGGTGGTGGTCCAGCAGGTCTCACAGCAGCTATATATGCTGAGAGGGCCGGACTGAAGACCCTTGTCCTTGAAAGGACAACTCTTGGCGGTCAGGTGGCAATAACACCATTAGTTGAGAATTATCCTGGATTTACAAGGATACCCGGCAAGACCCTTGTGGACCTCCTTGCACAACATGCTGCCCAGTATTCAGAGATTCATGTGGGAGAAGATGTAAAGGATGTATTAAAAAAAGAAGATGGTTTTCATGTAAAGACAAACAGGGCAACTTATATTGCAAAGGCCCTAATAATTGCCACTGGAGCCACTAATAAGAGGCTTGATGTTCCCGGAGAAAAGAGATTTTATGGAAGAGGGGTAAGTTACTGTGCTGAATGTGATGGATACCTCTTTAAGGATGGAAGAAAGGTTGTAGTGGTTGGTGGTGGGAATACGGCTTTGACCTTTGCCCTTTATCTCCACTCCCTTGGTGCAAAGGTTAAAGTTATCCACAGGCGTGACAGATTCAGGGCTGAGGCAAGGCTTCAGGAGAGTCTAAAAAAGGAAGGCATTCCTGTCCTCTGGAATTCAGAAGTTGTGGAGGTTATTGGTGAAAAGGTCGTGAAGGCTGTGAGAATAAAGAACAATATTGATGGCTCAATTAATGAAATAGAGGTTGACGGAGTCTTTATTGCCATAGGGTATGAACCAAACAACAGGATTGCAAATATGCTTGGCCTTAAGCTTGACGAACAGGGTTATATTGTTGTTGACTCTCACATGAGGACCTCTATGCCCTATGTCTATGCAGCAGGAGATGTTACAGGTGGAGTAAAACAGATAGTAGTTGCCGTATCTCAAGGCTCCCTGGCAGCCCTATCTGCCTTCGAGGATATAACAAGCCCTTACTGGATAGAGGCAAAAAAGTAATTTAGTTCACCTTTCCTTAAACAATTACACTCCTTCTTAAAATTAACCAAAAATTAACACCTCTTAACTCCAACTTTACTTTACTCCATGATAATATTTATGAGAAGCCCTTTGGGCATAAAAACTTTGCTCCTTTAAGAGGAGGATGAAGATGAGAAGAGTCCTATGGTTTATTGCTGTTACGACAGTCCTTCTGGCAGTAGCCTATCTTGTTCAACAGGCAGATGCCCAGAAGACAGCACCAAAGGAGAAGTCTGTTCAGGTAGAACAATGCTACATGTGCCACGGACCCATTAAGGAACTCCACATGAGTGGAAAACATTCTAAGGTAAATTGTGTGAACTGTCACAGTGGTCTCGAGAAGCACCTGAAGTCCCCGGGTCCTGACACAAGACCTGTAACGGACATGTCCTGGGAGGCCTGTGGACAGTGCCATAAGGAACAGTACGAGAGTTTCTTCAAATCTGCCTATCACAGACCAGCAAGGGATGAGAAGTCCCAGCTCACAAACAGGTCACCCAATCCCTTCTGGGACAAACTCATGATGGGTCATGGATTTACAAAAGAACATAGCCTTACGAGGTCCCATCACTGGATGCTGATTGACCATCTTGTGGTTGACAGGGCCTATGGTGGAAGGTTTCAGCCAAAGAACGGATGGCAGTATGTCCTTGAAAAGGGAAAGGCCTGGGATGTCCTTGTTGATACAAAACCCGATGCAAAGGAGCACAAGGCCTTTCTTCCTCAAACAGCTGCTGCAGCAAACCCTGTATGCCTGAATTGCAAAACTCAGGACCATATCCTCGACTGGGCCTACATGGGAGATCCTGACAAGGGTGCGAAATGGTCAAGGACATCCTTTGTTCCAGAGTTTGCAAAGTCCGTCAATCATGGTCTCAATTGTTTTATCTGTCATGACCCCCATGCGGCAAAGCCGAGAATCGTAAGGGATGGACTTATAGATGCCCTCACAAGGGCTGATGGTGATACCCTTTGGCATAAGGACCCCAAGAGAACAGGTATAAAGGTTATAGACCTTGGTGTAAGGGGGTATACAAGAAAGATAGCCCTTCTTGACAGATATGACACACGGCTTCAGTGTGGTCAGTGCCATGTAGAGTATAACTGCAATCCCGGCTATGACCCCACAAATCCCGATACATCTAAATACACTGTCACAATGGCTGACAGAAGGACAAACCACTTCCCCTATAAAGATGTCTTTGAACTTTATGACCACTATGTGAATAAGGTTCATTTCCTTGACTTCAAACATACATTAACAGGGGGGCTTCTCTGGAAGGCCCAGCATCCTGAGGCAGAAGCCTTCTATAACTCAAGGCATGCAAAGGCTGGTGTTGGTTGTAATGACTGCCACACCCCTAAGGTGAAGGATAAAAAGACAGGTAAGGTTTATACATCTCACTTTGCAGTAACTCCAAAGGTGCAGTTGAAAGAGACCTGCCTCAGATGTCACAGCCAATGGACAGAGGAAGAGGCAAGGTATTTGATTGATTCAGTAAAGGCCCACATAAAGGGCAAGATGAGAAAGGCAGAGTTCTGGCTCAGTGCATTAATAGACAAGATTGTGGAGGCAAAGAAACTCGGTATTGATGAAGAAACAATAAAGAAGGCACAGGATCAGCACCTGAAGGCCCATATACTATGGGAGTTCTGGACTGCCGAGAATTCTGATGGCTTCCATAATCCCGAGATGGCAAAGGAATCTCTCACAAGGTCAGTTGATGAATCTCAGAAAGGTATAAAACTTCTCAATGAGGCGATAGCCCAGAAGACCGCTCAGAAATAAAATCAACATATAAAGGGCAGGCCAGGCTTAAGCCTGCCCTTTATATTTAAGGAGACAGAGATGAAAAGGTTAATCTTTTTATCAATCCTTTTAATTATTCCATTATTCATCCATGATTTTACTTATGGCCACAGAAACAGTTCACCAAACATTGAATGCATAAACTGTCATGCTGGCGAGGTAGTTCAGGACATGATTAAGCTTGAGGGCCTTCCTGAAAGATACCAGCCTGGTAAGACCTACAATATCAAGATTATTCTTAGGACAGAACTGGAGAGTATGAGTGAAAGCAGGGGAGGATTTGCCCTTGAGGTTACAGGAGGAAAGGTGATTGTAAAGGACAAAAGACATACTCAGCTGAGTAACGGGTTTCTTACTCATACGCAGGAAGGTAATGAACTGAGGACATGGGAATTTGCCTGGAGGGCTCCATCTGAAAAAATGGATATAAGCTTTTCAGTTATGGCAGTAGCTGCCAATGGTGACTATTCACCTACTGGTGATGTGGTGGGAGCTACAGTTTATGTTATTAAACCAAGATAGGAGGTAAAAAATGAATATATCAAGAAGGGATTTTTTAAGAACAAGTGCCCTCATAGCTGCTGCTACTGCAGCAGGGATAGAGGGTCCATTAAAAGTCCTCGCTGCTCCCATTTCAGTAAAGACCTTTCCTGTAGGTCAGTGCAGATTCTGTGCTGTTGGTTGCACTATAATTGCTGATTGTGAAGTTGATGACGCTGGAAAGGTTAAGAAGGTCTTAGCCCTGAAAGGAGATTTAAAGAGTCCTGTGAACAGAGGTGTCCTCTGCACAAAGGGCTTTTATCTTCATAAGGCAATTGCCTATAAGGATAGGCCAAAGGGAGCCCTTATAAGAAAGGAGTGGATAAATCCAAAGACAGGTAAGCCTGACCTTGTGAACTCTCCAAGGGTTCTACAGGGCAAGACCACAAAGGACCCAAAGGGCTTGAAACCTTCAGAGGTCGACCTTAAGGAAAACTTTGTTGAGATCCCCTGGGAGGATGCCATTGAGTTTGTCGCCTCTGTTGTTGAGAAATCAGTAAAGGAGCATGGCAGGCACAGCGTTGCCTACTACGGAAGTGGTCAGCTCGGCACAGAAGAGACTCACATAATGAATAAGGCCTTTAAAGGTGGTGGTGAGCTTGCAAATAATGCCATTGAAGGTCAGCCGAGGATGTGCATGGCCTCTGCAGTTGTAGGATACCTCTATACCTTTGGAAAGGATGAACCCTATGGAAGTCTTGATGACATTGATGTGCCTGATCCTGATTTTGGTAAACATGCTGACACATTTTTTATTATCGGCAATAATACAGCAGAGGCCCATCCAATAATATTTAACAGGATGGCGGCATTGAAGCAGAAGGCTCCAGATAAAGTAAAGGTTATTCTTGCAGACCCGAGAAAGACCCGTTCTGGAACTATTGCTGACCTCTGGCTACCCTTTGCAAGCGGAAGGGACCTGGTTCTTCTGAATTCTATTGCCTATGTCATAACCCATGAGCTTGATGATGCAAAATATGATGTTGAAAATGGAACTGTAGAGGCTAAGTGGAGGTATCTTGATAAGAGCTTTATTGAAAGGCATGTGAGCTTTGGCATCCATGAGGATGTTAAAAAGACCTGGGTTAAGACTGTCTACGGTGGCACGAGAGACTCAGCCTGGGACCTTACCTATACCAATACACCAAGAAAGGTCTATCCAGATCCAAAGAAGAAGTATAATTCAGAAGAAGAGATAATGAAGGACCTCTACAGGGGTTTTGCCATATTCCTCAAATTTCTTGAGGATTACAGGCCAGAAAAGGTCTCAGACATAATCTTTGAGGGTGAATCACCTCTTCTCTATGACAGGGCAACAAGGTCCTGGAAGAAGATAAGCGGACCTGAGGCAATAAGGCTTGCAGCAAGGTGGTTTGCAGAGGGTTATACCCTTTCTGCCTGGTGCATGGGTGTTAATCAGAAACTTCAAGGCACATGGGTGAATGCAACATTACACATGCTCCATCTTATTACTGGTAAGGCAGTTAAGCCAGGTAGGCACTCCTTCAGCTTTACAGGCCAGCCAAATGCCTGCGGTGGAATAAGGGCACCTGGTGCCCTCTGTCATGCCCTTCCTTATGGAAGGCTTGTTGCAAATACCCTCCACAGACAGGCAGTGGAGAAGATATGGAAGGAAAGGGCTCAGGAATACCTGAAGAAAAAAGGTCTTTCCGAAAATGAGATAAAGGCTGAGATTGAAAGGATAAAGATCCATGACAAGCCAGGGCCTCATACTGTTGAGATGTTCAGGCGCCTTGGAGCAGGTCAGATAAAGGTTCAGTTTATATCAACTGTCAATGCAGGACAGAGCCTTCCCTATGCCTGGCCCTACAGGCTTGCCATGGCTCAGGCAAAGAAGGGAGAGCCCTGGCCAGTTGTTGTAACCCTTGAGGCCTTTCCAAATGCCACAACACAGGTCTCTGACATAGTCCTTGGTGCATCGAGCTGGTTTGAGAAGGAGTTTATCTTTGGAAACCTTGAAAGGAGATACCAGGTCATTAAACAGGTCATTGAGCCCTATGGAAATACAATGCCTGACCATACGATATTTGCATGCATAATGAGAAGGCTTGAAGAAAAGGGGATTGTTCCAAAGGGTCATGTCTCCCAGTTCTGGCCTTCTGAATACGATGGTCCAGACTGGCTCAAAAAGACTATTCAGGCAGCAAAGACAAAGGAATGGAACCGGAAGTTTTCATGGAATATCTGGGATGAGCTGAGGGAACTCTCAAAAGGCACAGGCTATGACTTCCACGGCATGAAGCGGGAACTCCTCCTCGAACAGAACTGGGGTTACAGGATACCTTTTCCTGACGATGTTCATACTAAACCAGAGATAAAAGCAAGGTATGAGAAATATCAATCTCGCATCCAGTATGCCTATCCCTACGACCCACATGTAGAGGCAAAGACCTCTTCCTATCTAAAAAACATGAAGGAATTCAATCCTGTTTATGGGGCATGGCTTGAGAAGAATATTGAGGCCATGAAGAACGACAGGGAGTATCATAAAAAGGAGGGTCTGCCAGAGGGCTGGTATGCGAGCTTCTATAACTCCAATGCCTTTATACACGGCATGGTTGACCTGCCTGATGGCAAAAAGGTGCCGTGCTGGGATGGAAGGGCTATTGCCTGGGCAAACCCCTGGTGGGCCTGCAGGTTCGATGGAAAGAACTTTGTAAAGTACAGGACAGTCCAGATTATTGAGAGAAGATTTAACCCTAAAAAAGTAGAACAAGACAGCACCCTGCCTTTTGATGAGGTTGCAAAATATACCGCTAATGTTATTGGTGACCCTGACAATGATAGAGATGCCCTCAAGCTTATAGCCCTTAGCCCTGCTGAGTTTCCTGACCTGAGGCATACCTATAAGAAGGATGACGGAACCGAGGTTGTGATAATAGATACAAGGGGCTATCCCTATGGTGCCTGCACAGGAAGGGTTGTGGAACACTGGCATTCAGGAAGTATGACCACAAGGGTACCAGAGCTCAACAGGGCAGTGCCAGGAGCCTATGTAGAGATGAACGAGGTTCTTGCAAAGAAGCTCGGTATAAAGGATGGTGATTCTGTAGTCGTGGAGTCTCCTCGAGGAAAGATTGAGCTACCAGCTAAGGTTCTTGATGTTACAAAGGCAACAGGCGGACCGAGATGGGACTATGTCTTTGTTCCATGGTTTGATGAGTACAAATTGATTAACATGATTATGCGGGATGCCTTTGATCCCTTCAGCTTCCAGGCAGACTACAAGATGTTTGCTGTAAAGCTCTATAAAGGCAAGACAAAGACAAGACAGGCAGAGCCTGGCAATGTAATAGCTTAAAAATTGGGGGATAGCTCGTCCCCCAATTTCAGGCTTAAGGCGACATGCCACAGGCTGGAGTTTCTTTTAAGGAATTAATTTTTTCTTCAGCCTGAAGCCTAATATTCAGCCCATGATAAAGTTAACGAGAAGAGAATTTTTAAAAATTTCCATTATAGCAGCCACTCTTTTTGGTTCGGGCTGTTCTTTCAAAAAAGGAATTCATGAGGAGGCTACTGGTCCATTACCTGATATAGATATTGGTGGTATTATAAGGCCACCAGGTGCATTACCAGAAAGGGAATTCAGGTCAAAGTGCATAAGCTGTGGTGTCTGTGTGAATGTATGTCATGTAATGAAATATGATGCAATTCAGATAGTGGGCCCAGGTGATATAAAAAATCTCGGCACACCTTATATAAAAGACATGAGGGACTTCCCCTGTGGCCTTTGTATGGAATGCCCCAGACACTGCCCCACAGGTGCACTAAGAAAGATTGAAAAAGAGAAGGTAGCCATGGGACAGGCCCTTATTGACTTTGGTCTCTGTTTTGGCTGGAATGGCGATGTATGTCTCAGCTGCAGTAAGGCCTGCCCTCTTGGTGCAAAGGTCTTTGATTTTTATAACAGCGAATGGGGGAATCAGCCCTTTATAAATGAGAATTGTGTTGGTTGCGGTCTCTGTGTAAAATACTGTCCCCTTGGAGGCTCTGCTGTAAAGGTTGTTACAAAGAATAAGTATTCTGAAATAAGGTCCTGGTATCTTGATGAATTTAGAAGGCTCAGAGAGATGTCTCAGGAGGAGAGATATGCTATTGTCTATTCCAGGAACATGCCAGAGATTATGGCAAGAGGTAGGCTGGTAGAGCGTGAATATAGATAGGGCAGTAGAGCAGAAGAGCAGCAGTCAGCAGTCAAATCCCCCCTTTAGCAAAAGGTGGATGGAGGGATTGCTAAAGCTCTCAAAACTCAGGCGTTTTGTTCTACTGGGAATAATGCTCTTATTCTTACTGCAATTTCTCAAGCTTAAAGTTCTTGTTGGTGGACTAACAGGCTCTCTTGCTGTCTGGTTTGTAAGACTCATCGATATCTTTGCTTATTTTGAGAGCCTTTTTGCCTCAAGGGATTTTACAACAACTGCCCTTGTTTCTGTGCTTCCAGTGATGGGAATATATCTTGTTTTTGGCAGGGCCTTCTGCGGATGGGTCTGCCCTATGGATTTTCTTTTTGAGATCATGGATAGGGTGAGAACCAGAGTTCAGAGAAAAGAGACAAAATTCAAGATACCATTGGAGACAGGATATGTCTTCATATTGATATTCCTGTGGGCCTCTATGCTGAGTGAAGTCCCATTTTTCACAAATTATCTTTCTCATCTTACAAACCTTTTCAGATTCCTGACAGGGGCCTTTTTTATCTCCATTGCCCTTCCTTTTAACCCGATAGTTCTTGTCTATTCTGGTGGCATAATAGTGCTACTTCTCGGGCTCGAATACCTCAAGCCGAGGCTCTGGTGCAGGGTTCTCTGCCCTGTGGGGAAGATCTATGGAGTATTTAATAAGATAAGTTTGATCAGACTGAGATTTAGAGAAGGAGAATGCGGAGAATGCGCTTTTTGCGACCAGGTTTGTTATATGGGTGTAAAGATTGCTCAGAATATAGATAAACCAGGCTTGAGGGATACAAACTGTATATATTGTGGAAGGTGTGTTGAGGGATGCGAGACAAAAGGCAGACTTATAAAAATCAATATAGGAGGTTGATATGATTATTGCGAGTGGATTTGTAGATCTGAATGATACAAATGATATTGAAAGGGTAATTGGAGATTTAATAGCCCATGGAGTAGAGGTGAGCGAAACAAAGGATGGAAAGATAGTCTTTCTTATTGAAAAAGAAGGCCCTGAAGAGATAAAGAGGGCACTGGACTCTTTAAAAGAGATAGATGGCATAAGGAATGTTAATCTTGCTTATTATAGCCTTGAAGGAAGCGATAAGGAGTAGCCTATTCTGACCTAAATCTATATCCCACACCGGGCACTGTTATTATATATTCTGGCTCAGCAGGATTATCCTCTATCTTTTGCCTGAGATGCATTATATGAACATCAATGACCCTGCTCCAGGAATAGATCTTATCTGATTCCCAGAGCTGATTCTTTAACTCTTTTCTTGTCACTACCCTATCACGATTTTGAGCAAGAAGTACTAAAAGGTTATACTGTTTGGGAGTGAGTTCGATGAGCCTGCCATTCTTTCTTACCTCCATTTTTTTTCGATCTATTATAAGATTACCTATCTTTAATATCTCTTCTTTTTGTGCTGGCTTTGTTCTTCTAAGACATGCCTTTATCCTTGCAATAAGCTCCAGGGTCTCGAAGGGTTTTACAATATAGTCATCAGCACCACTTTCGAGGCCAATCACCTTATCGGACAGCTTATCCCTGGCAGTCAGCATGATAACAGGGATTTCTGGGTGGCTCTTTCTAATCTCTCTACAGACTTCGATGCCATCACCGTCGGGCAACATAATATCCAGGATAATGAGGTCAGGCCTTTTTTCCTCAAAAAGACCCTTTGCAGAATTACAGGAGTCAGCAGTCATAACGCTGAAGTCATTCAGTTCGAGATTTGCCTTGAGAACCCTGAGTATGTCGGGGTCATCATCAACAACGAGTAAGAGTGGTTTTGTCTTCATAGCCTTTTGACCTGTGACCATTATCTTCGTCATTATGAGCCTTTAACCTCACATAAAAGGTGGTTCCATTTTTCCCATCACTTATCACTCCGATCTCTCCACCATGAGCCTCTATTATACCTTTTGCAATGGTAAGGCCAAGACCAGTTCCATCCCTTGATTTTTTATAAAATCTTTCAAATATCTTTGATTGCTCATCAGGTGGTATGCCCGGGCCCCTGTCTTTTATCTCAGATATGATCTCACCATTTCTCCTTTTTGCTGAGATTTCTATTGCAGAGGCAGAGGGAGTCCATCTTAGGGCATTGGAGATAAGATTTGTAAAGACCTGTTTAATTCTGTCTTCATCAACAATGCATGGCAGGGGATGGACAATATCCAGAGAAAATCTGATACCTTTTTCCTCTGCTTGTGGTCTAAAACATTCAACGCTTTCTTTAATAATGGCTGAAAGGTCTGACTCTTTGAGATGGAGTTCTTGAAGTCCTGACTCAATCTTCTCTATATCAAGCATGTCATTAACGAGTCTGATGAGCCTCTCTGTATTTCTCCTTATCATCTGGATAAATTCGAGGTCTCCCTGGTTGATTCCTGAACTGTTACTTTCATCACTAACTCGTGTGAACTTCTGTGTGAGATAATCGAGGCCTCCTTTAATAGAGGTGAGGGGTGTTCTTAATTCATGGGATGCCCTTGCGATAAAGTCAGATTTTCTTCTATTCGCCTCATTAAGCAGTTTGTTCGTTTCTATGAGTTTTCTATTCGTTTCTTCAAGTTCTTTAACAGCTGACCTTATTCTGTCATGGAGGCAGTTGTGATAATCTGTGAGTTTCTCTGCCATCTGGGAGAAAGCCTTTGCAAGGTCCTCTATCTCATCGCCTGTTTTGATAAACTCTGCTGAGGGTGTTTCTCCTTCTGAGAAGGACCTCATAGCATTTTTGAGTTTCCTGATGGGTGAAAGGGTAATCCTGTTTATGAGGATGTAAAGGGCGATAAGCAGAGCGGATATTGTAAGAACTGCTGCAATGAGCATCCTTTTTCTGTTTTCGGTTATCTCAGTAAATATCTTTTCCACAGGTATGGTGATACTTATAGCTCCCCGCACATCACCTATCTTATAGCCCTGTTTTGCGTGGCACTGAAGGCACGATTCTTCTATATAGAGTGGGGATATAAATCTCAGATATCTCTGGCCCTCTATGTTCTGGAAGGCTGTTAACTCTTTTTTACTCGAGACCTCAAATTCCCTGAGGGCCTTCCTTTCCCATTCATCAGGTGCGTTAAGAGGATTAATAAGTTTGAGGCTTGTGATCTTGAACCAGTAAAGCTCCTTTTCTCTGGCGTAGCGTGAGAGTTCTCTTGTTACAAAGGCAGGATTTTCTTTTATAAGGATCCTGCCTTTAACATCCATAATCTCTGATTCCTCTCCTATCTGTGAAAGATAGGTGTTGGGTCTCAGCCAAGGTTTTTTCTCTACAAAGATACCTCCGTGGTCTGCTACCCATTTTCTTGTGAGGATAATCTGTCGGAAGATTGCCTTTGCCTCATTCTCAGCCTGCTCAAGGATCAAGCCTTCCTGATGTCTTGCAATGGTATAAAAGGAGATACCAAGGCATGCTGTAAGAAGAAGACCTGTCAGGAGGAGAAACTTTACGGTTAAGCTGAACTTCATGTTATATTATAACATGCTGAACTTCATTATAACATGAGGATTGTATTAAAAAATTTAATAGATAAACTGAAAAATCTCTTTGAAAAGTACAATAATGAAAGAGGGTCAATGGATTGTGCAAACATCAAAGAGATAAGGTTTGCTTATCTTTATGGCTCACTTGCTCAAGGTTTAGAGACTCCAATGAGTGATATAGATATAGCGGTATATTCAAAAGGCCTTTTATCTTTAAATGAAGAGCTCGATCTTCATCTATCCATAAGTAGAGAGCTTGCCACTGACAGTGTCGATTTATTATTTTTGAACAGGACAATAAATATCATGCTTCTTGAAGAGATAATTAAAAAAGGTATAGTCATTTATGATAGTGATCCTGAGTTCAGACTGGATTTTGAGCTAAGGGTATTACATGAGGCCATTGATTTTAAAGAGCAGAGAAAGGCGATTCTTGGAGTATGACCGAACGGATCAGGATTAAGATAGAGAGTATAAAAGAATCTGTAGAGAAACTTTATCTAATCTTTCTGAGGTAGAGCAATTTTTAGGTTATATAATCGATTATTTCAAGATTACTTAAGGGGTCTCTTATGATTTTTGATGAATTAGGACCATTAAAGATGGAGGAGCATTATTTTCCTTCTCTTGGATTAAAGGCTTATGTTGTTGTGGACAATACTGCCCTTGGTCCATCTATTGGAGGTGTGAGGGTCTCTCCTAATGTGAGCCTTGAAGAGGTAGCAAGACTTGCAAGGACAATGACATTAAAGAACTCCATAGCAGGCCTTCCTCATGGAGGTGGAAAGGCAGGGATTGTGGCTGATCCAAAAGACCAAAAACTCGAGACCTTTTTCAGGGCCTTTGCAAGAAGGATAAAGTCCCTTGAGGAATATATACCAGGACCTGACATGGGTAGCAATGAGGAGTGTATGGCCTGGATATACGATGAGATCGGAAGGGCTGTTGGATTACCCGAGGAGCTCGGAGGACTTCCCCTTGATAAACTCGGTGCAACAGGATATGGCCTGAGTGAATGCGCTGAGATAGCTCTTTCCTTCAGTGGCTTGAGTCTCAAAGGTGCAAAGGTGGCAATACAGGGTTTTGGAAGCGTTGGAAAGGCTGTAGCAAGATTTCTTTCAGAAAAAGGAGCCATTATTATTGCAGTGAGTGATACAAAGGGAACGATTTATGCACCTGAAGGACTGGCTGTTAAAGAGCTAATGGAGGTTAAGAAGACTACAGGTTCTGTTGTTAATTATAACCGTGGAGAGAGACTCTTGCCCGAAGAGATATTATCAATTGAGTGTGATATCCTCATCCCAGCAGCAAACCCTGATGTGATAACTATGAAAAATGTGGATTCCATAAAGGCAAAGATTATCCTTGAGGGCGCGAACATCCCTGTTAGTGTTGATGCTGAGGAAGTCTTGTATAAAAAGGGCATCCTCGTTGTACCTGATTTTATAGCCAATGCAGGTGGTGTCATAATGGCCTCCATGGAGTATAACCGCAGAACTCAAGAAGAGGCCTTCAATGCCATAAGGGATAAGATAAGAAAGAATACAGGACTGATCCTTGAAAGGTCATTAAAAGAAAGGGTCTCACCAAGAAAGGCAGCAGGGGCTATCGCAAAGGAGAGGATTCTAACAGCTATGAGATATAGATTGGTGGCGAAGTAAAACAGATGTCAGAGGTCGGAGGTCAGATTCTGATGGAATAAATTCTTCCTTAGATTCTGATTTCTGCCCCAGTTTTGGTGGCGAAGTGACAATTAGATTTCAAGATTTTGTTATAATAATTATTTGGAGGTGATGAAGGGATGCCCATATATGAATATGAATGTCTGAGCTGTTCTGAAAGAAAAGAGGTTTTACAGAGATTCAGCGATGAACCCTTAAAGACCTGCCCTGTTTGTGGAGGCGAGATGAAGAGGCTGATTTCCAATTCTTCATTTATATTAAAAGGAAGCGGATGGTATCTTACAGATTATGCAAGAAAAGGGAATTCTGGAAATGGAGGTGGTGCAAGTAGCAGTGGTAATGGTTCTTCAAAGTCAGGCGAGAAGAAAGAGCCTTCTACCAGTGTAACCTCAGCTGGTGGCGAGTAACAGTTGCAAGGATAAATGAGTCAGGTTTCTAAGTCTGGAGAAGGTAACACTATGGGCATGGGTCTACCCCATGCCCATATTCCTTATGAAAAACTTAATACCTATAAAGAACTTCTCAGAAACCACAGGATTAACCTTGAGATATTTATAAATTCCAGAGTTCTTGACACAGCAACTCCATCTGAGATTATCTCTACAATTAAAGCTCTCGATTACCTTCCTGAGATTACCATTCATGGACCTTTTATGGATCTATCTCCAGGGGCTGTTGATTCTCAGATAAGGATTGTGACGATGGATAGATTTAAGGCAGCAATAGATATTGCTTTGGCAGTTGGTGCAAAGGCTGTTGTCTTTCATTCAGGATATGAAAAATGGAAGTATGGACTCAGGGTAGATTTATGGCTTGAAGAGAGCCTTAAGACCTGGAGGGAGATGCTTAGTTATGCAGGTGGCCTCCTCATCTGCATTGAAAATATCTTCGAGGATGAACCCTCAAATCTGAGGCTTCTTATGGAGAACCTGGACTCTCCAGATATAGGACTATGTTTTGATACAGGACATTTCAATCTTTTCTCGAAGGTTCCTCTTAAGGACTGGCTTGGTGAGACCCTCCAATACATAAGGGAACTCCATCTTCACAATAATGATAGAACTTCAGACCAGCATGCCTCTATTGGAAAAGGTACCTTTAATATGGCGGGTCTCCTCAATGCCTTCGAGGGCAGGCCCTGTATTTATACAATTGAGGCCCACAGACCAGAGGATTATTTTGAAAGTTTGAGATGGCTTGAGTGGTGGCGAAGTAACAGTAAGAATTTAGAGCTTTGAGAGTTCATTCCTGAGCCTGAACCCCCTGAGTTCAGGTTTTCCCTTTCCCTTGTAATGAATCATGACCTTGTGACTCTCTCCCATTCCTGATGGAAGAATCAGGGATTTTATCCCAGCCACCTCAAAGGCATAGTCCTCGGGCTTTATGAGCTCTTCTATTATCTCATCGATGCCTACTGATATAATAAATCTTCCCTGTGTTGTATAGCCGATACTTTTCAGTCCCATTTCTTCTGCCCACTTCTTCAGACTCGAAAAGTTTACATGACTTGTGATGTCCTGAAATCCTATGTTGATATAAGGATTATCTGTCTTCTGGTGCCTGTAGTAACACTGGAGTGTTCCCTGAGGATACTCTTCACTGTAATACTGCCACGCTGGATAACCGTAGTCGACAGTAATTATAAATCCCTCAATCAGCAAACTCGATACTTTCTTGAGCCAGTTTTTTATCCTCAGGTTAACCTCTGTCCTCATGCCTTCTGGAAGGTCAATGGAAAATTCTTTAAAGTATTCAATCACATCCCTTGCGGGTTCACCTTCTATCTCGAAGAGCTCACGACCATCGGTATCAATATATATCTCTTTAATGCCATTGTTAACTGTCACCAGATGAACTGGAAAAGAGTCAAGCAATTCATTTGAAATCAGACAGCCTCTAAAGGGCATCAACTCATCCATTGATTTATACCACTTCACCTTTTCTATATGGTCCTTGAGAACTCCAGCCTGCCTTTTTATTAGATAAGGATTTAGCTCCATAATTGTGTATCTTAGACTCTTATATATCTCCTTATTTTTTGCATAGTCGAGGATATCCTTTGCAAGATAACCAATGCCTGCTCCCATTTCAAGGAGGATAAAATCCTCAGGTTTATTCATGTAATGCCAGCACTCTTCTATCTGTTTCATGAGGGCTGCACCAAAGGCCCTGTGAAGATGAGGAGCTGTGTAGAAGTCACCTTCTCTTCCTATTATTGTGTCTTCTCTCATGTAGTAACCATACTGCGGGTCATAAAGGGTTATCTCCATGAAGGTCTCGAAGGAGATGGGACCATTTTTAAGTATCTTCTGGATTATTATATTTTTGAGCATATCGTATTATAATATACAATGCGATTTAGAGATTCTGATTTTGTGGAGGTCCTTTCTACCTTCGATCCTCTGCTTCTCAGCTTTGCGAGGTCTCTTCTTGATGGAGAGGGGATTGAATATTACATTAAAGGAGAGCATACAAGCTTTATAGAGCCTGTAGAGCCTGTAAGATTGTTGGTAAGGAAAGAAGATATCGAGACAGCAAGGGATATTCTTAAGGATTTAGTATAAAAAGGAGTAGACAATGGCAGAGAAAAAGAAGGACAAAAAACTATGGGGTGGAAGATTCCGGGAGAAGACTGCCTCATCGGTAGAGGAATTTACAGAATCGGTCTCTTTTGATAAAAGACTGGCAAGGTATGACATTGCTGGAAGCATTGCCCACGCAGAGATGTTGATGGCTTGTGGAATAATCTCTAAGAAAGATGGCAGAAAGATTATAAAGGGGCTCAAGGAAATACTCAAGGATATTGAGACTGGAAGGTTTAATTTTAAGAAGGAACTTGAGGATGTCCATATGAATATAGAGCATGAATTGATAGCCCGCATTGGAGAGGCTGGTGCAAGGCTTCATACTGCCCGTTCAAGAAATGATCAGGTTGTTACAGATCTGAGACTTTATCTAAGGGACGAGATAGGTGAAATCATAAAGCTTCTCAAAGGGCTTGTAAGTGTCTTAATAAATCTTGCAGAAAAAAATATAGATATTATTATGCCAGGATACACCCATCTTCAGAGGGCACAGCCTGTTTTACTGAGCCACCACCTCCTCGCCCATGCCTGGGGTTTTTTGCGGGATATGGAGAGATTCAGAAGGAATCTTGAGAGCGTAAATATCATGCCCCTTGGCTCTTGCGCCCTTGCAGGCACATCCCTTCCCACAGACAGGCGATTTGTTGCAAGGCAGCTTGGATTCAAAGATATATCCTTGAACAGCATGGATGGTGTATCCGACAGGGATTTCTGCCTTGAATTTTTATTCAATTCTGCAGTAACAATGATGCACCTTTCAAGACTTTGTGAGGAATTAATTATATGGTCGAGTGCTGAGTTCAATTTTATTGAATTGCCTGATGCCTACACCACAGGCTCAAGCATTATGCCCCAAAAGAAAAACCCTGATGTCCTTGAGCTTATAAGGGGTAAGACAGGCAGGACCTATGGTAATCTTGTGAGTCTTCTCACTGTCCTGAAAGGTCTTCCCCTTACATACAACAGGGATATGCAGGAAGACAAGGAGCCAATCTTTGATAGTGCTGATACTTTAAAGTCCTGTCTCTCTATTATTTCAGAATTAGTTCCTTTAATTAAGTTCAACAAAGAGGCTATGCATAGGGCTGCAGGAGGTTTCTGCCTTGCAACAGATGTGGCAGAATATCTTGTAAAAAAAGGAGTGCCTTTCAGAAAGGCCCACGAGATTACAGGAAGGATGGTGAGATACTGCCTTGAGAAAGGGGTTTCCCTTGAATCTCTCTCAGCGGAGGATATGAAGAGATTTTCTCCTGAGATAGGGCCTGACATTCTTTCCCTTTTAATACCTGAGAGTTCTGTAAAGGCAAAGAATTCAACAGGAGGGACATCACATTATCAGGTGAGAAACCAGATAAAGATATTGAAGAGACTTTTAAACAGGCAAAAGACCAACAGATGGGGTAGAGAGCAGTAGATGGGTTAATAGGTGAAGAGGTGAAAAAGTTAATAGCTGAAGAGAGAAATACCAATTCACCAAAAAACTACTGCTCTACTGCTCTACAGTTCTATTTTTGCCGCCCGTTAACGGACAGGAATAATGGAACTGCCCTGTTTTTATTTTTTTTGCAACTCCTCATTTTACTGCCCATTGTTTATGGCTGTGGGAAAAAGTCTGACCTACCTTACAAGAGACTCATCATCCCTCAGGAGGTTACAGATATTGAATATATCCGCAGACCCGAGGGGATATGGATAAACTGGGAATATCCTGAGCCTGAAAGTGGGGGACTCTTTTTTGAGCTTTTCAGGTGTGACCCCG